>NZ_JAMYSP010000013.1:0-160479 GCF_040322015.1 Mesorhizobium sp. M0208
CGGGGGGGCGCGTTTTTTTTAATAACCCCCCCCCCCTTGTTTCAACTTATTTACGCGTTGAGCCCGGGCGCCGGGGGGCGCGCCGCCCGCCACTCCCATCACGTCTAGGGGAGGCTCATAGCGCGAAGAGTGCGAAAACCTCTTTCCTGAGGGCCGCAAACCGGCCTTCAGGAAACGGGTTTTCTCCCGTTTCTGGCCCACCGCCAATTGGTGGTGGGTGAAAAGACAAGAAGCCGCCGACAGGCGGCGGGCAACAAGACAGGGCCGCCAAGGTGGCCCGAGATGCAAGGCGAGCCGCGGCGAGGCTCGTCCCGAGAATTGAGCTAAGGAGCGACGATGGCCCAGACCCAGACTTTCAATGGCCGCAGACGCGTACGCAAGTTTTTCGGAAAGATCCCGGAAGTTGCGGAGATGCCGAACCTGATCGAGGTTCAGAAGGCATCCTATGACCAGTTCCTGATGGTGGAGGAGCCCAAGGGCGGGCGTCCTGACGAGGGGCTGCAGGCAGTTTTCAAGTCGGTCTTCCCGATTTCCGATTTTTCCGGCTCCTCGATGCTGGAATTCGTGAAGTACGAGTTCGAGGGACCGAAATTCGACGTTGACGAATGCCGTCAGCGCGACCTGACCTACGCGGCGCCGCTCAAGGTGACGCTGCGCCTCATCGTGTTCGATATCGACGAGGATACCGGCGCGAAGTCGATCAAGGACATCAAGGAGCAGGACGTTTACATGGGCGACATGCCGCTCATGACCTTGAACGGCACCTTCATCGTCAACGGCACCGAGCGCGTCATCGTCTCGCAGATGCACCGTTCGCCGGGCGTCTTCTTCGACCATGACAAGGGCAAGTCGCACTCGTCCGGCAAGCTTCTGTTTGCCGCGCGCGTTATTCCCTATCGCGGCTCATGGCTCGACATCGAGTTCGATAGCAAGGACGTCGTGCACGCCCGTATCGACCGCCGCCGCAAGATTCCGGTCACGTCGCTGCTGATGGCGCTCGGCATGGACGGCGAAGAGATCCTGTCGACCTTCTACAACAAGATCACCTACAAGCGCGCCGGCGACCATTGGCGTATCCCGTTCAACGTCGAGCGTTTCCGCGGCCTCAAGGCCGTTGGTGACCTGGTTGACGCCGACACCGGCGAGGTCGTCGTCGAGGCCGGCAAGAAGATCACTGCCCGCCAGGCCAGGGCGCTTGGCGAAAAGGGTCTCAAGGCGATCAAGGCGACCGACGAGGATCTGCTCGGCAACTATCTCGCCGAGGATATCGTCAACTATGCGACCGGTGAGATATTCCTCGAAGCCGGCGACGAGATCGACGAAAAGACGCTGAAAGTGCTGCTCGGCACCGGCGAGGACGAGATCAAGGTTCTCGACATCGACCATGTCAACGTCGGCGCCTATATCCGCAACACGCTCAACGTCGACAAGAACGAGAGCCGCCAGGACGCACTGTTCGACATCTATCGTGTCATGCGCCCGGGCGAGCCGCCGACGCTCGAGACCGCCGAAGCCATGTTCAACTCGCTGTTCTTCGACAGCGAGCGCTACGACTTGTCGGCCGTCGGCCGCGTCAAGATGAACATGCGCCTCGAGCTCAAGGCCGAGGACACCGTGCGCGTGCTGCGCAAAGAGGACATCCTGGCCGTGGTCAAGACGCTGGTCGAACTGCGCGACGGCAAGGGCGAGATCGACGACATCGACAATCTCGGCAATCGCCGCGTGCGCTCGGTCGGCGAGCTGATGGAGAACCAGTACCGCGTCGGGCTGCTGCGCATGGAGCGCGCGATCAAGGAACGCATGTCCTCGATCGAGATCGACACGGTGATGCCGCAGGACCTGATCAACGCCAAGCCGGCGGCTGCCGCCGTGCGCGAGTTCTTCGGTTCCTCGCAGCTGTCGCAGTTCATGGATCAGACCAACCCGCTGTCGGAGATCACCCACAAGCGCCGTCTTTCGGCGCTTGGACCGGGCGGTCTGACCCGCGAGCGTGCCGGTTTCGAAGTGCGCGACGTGCATCCGACGCATTACGGTCGCATCTGCCCGATCGAGACGCCGGAAGGCCCGAATATCGGCCTGATCAACTCGCTGGCGACCTTCGCGCGGGTCAACAAATACGGCTTCATCGAGAGCCCGTACCGCAAGATCGTCAATGGCAAGCTGACCAATGAGGTCGTTTACCTGTCGGCTATGGAAGAGGCCAAGCACCACGTCGCGCAGGCCAATGCCGAGCTCGACAAGAATGGTCATTTCGTCGACGAATTCGTCATTTGCCGCAACGCCGGCGAAGTGATGATGGCGCCGCGCGAAAACGTCGATCTGATGGACGTATCGCCGAAGCAGATGGTGTCGGTGGCCGCGGCCCTGATCCCGTTCCTCGAGAACGACGACGCCAACCGTGCGCTGATGGGCTCGAATATGCAGCGTCAGGCCGTGCCGCTGGTGCGCGCCGAAGCGCCGTTCGTCGGCACTGGCATGGAGCCGATCGTCGCCCGTGACTCGGGCGCCGCCATCGGCGCCCGCCGCGGCGGCATCGTCGACCAGGTGGACGCGACGCGTATCGTCATCCGCGCCACGGAAGATCTCGATCCCGGCAAGTCCGGCGTCGATATCTACCGGCTGATGAAGTTCCAGCGTTCGAACCAGAACACCTGCATCAACCAGCGTCCGCTGGTGCGCATGGGCGACCGGGTCAACAAGGGCGACATCATTGCCGACGGCCCGTCGACCGAGCTCGGCGATCTGGCCCTCGGCCGGAACGTGCTGGTCGCGTTCATGCCGTGGAACGGCTACAACTACGAGGATTCCATCCTTCTGTCCGAGCGCATCGTCGCCGACGACGTCTTCACCTCGATCCACATCGAGGAGTTCGAAGTCATGGCCCGCGACACCAAGCTCGGGCCGGAGGAGATCACGCGCGATATCCCGAACGTCTCGGAAGAAGCGCTGAAGAACCTCGATGAGGCCGGCATCGTCTACATCGGTGCGGAAGTGCAGCCGGGCGACATCCTGGTCGGCAAGATCACGCCGAAGGGCGAAAGCCCGATGACGCCGGAAGAAAAGCTGCTGCGCGCCATCTTCGGTGAAAAGGCCTCGGACGTGCGCGACACCTCGATGCGCATGCCTCCGGGAACCTTCGGGACCGTCGTCGAAGTGCGTGTCTTCAACCGCCACGGCGTCGAGAAGGACGAGCGCGCCATGGCGATCGAGCGCGAGGAGATCGAACGCCTCGCCAAGGACCGCGACGACGAGCAGGCGATCCTCGACCGCAACGTCTATTCGCGCCTTTCCGACGTTCTTGTCGGCAAGGAAGCGATTGCCGGGCCGAAGGGCTTCAAGAAGGGCTCGAAGCTGTCGAAGGACACGCTGGACGAGTATCCGCGTTCGCAGTGGTGGCAGTTTGCCGTGGAGAACGAAAAGCTCCAGAGCGAGCTGGAAGCCCTGCGTGGCCAGTACGACGATTCCAAGAAGGCGCTCGAGCAGCGCTTCATGGACAAGGTCGAGAAGGTGCAGCGCGGCGACGAAATGCCTCCGGGCGTCATGAAGATGGTCAAGGTCTTCGTGGCCGTGAAGCGCAAGATGCAGCCCGGCGACAAGATGGCCGGCCGGCACGGCAACAAGGGTGTCGTGTCGCGGATCGTTCCGGTCGAGGACATGCCTTTCCTCGAGGACGGCACGCATGCCGATATCGTGCTCAACCCGCTGGGTGTGCCGTCGCGCATGAATGTCGGCCAGATCCTGGAAACGCATCTGGGCTGGGCTTGCGCCGGAATGGGCAAGAAGATTGGCGATCTGATCGACGCGTACAAGACTGCGGGCGACATCAAGCCGCTGCGCAAGACGCTCGAGAGCTTCATGCCGGCCAACGACCGCAACGAGCCGATCCGCGAATATGACGACGAGAGCATCATTCGCCTCAGCGAGCAGATGCGCCGCGGCGTCTCCATCGCGACACCGGTGTTCGACGGCGCGCACGAGGCCGACATTAACATCATGCTGGAGCAGGCGGGCCTGCACACCAGCGGTCAGTCGCAGCTCTATGACGGACGCACCGGCGAGCCGTTCGATCGCAAAGTGACGATGGGCTATATATATATGCTCAAGCTTCACCACCTTGTGGACGACAAGATCCACGCGCGTTCGATCGGGCCGTACTCGCTCGTTACCCAGCAGCCGCTGGGCGGCAAGGCGCAGTTCGGTGGCCAGCGCTTCGGCGAGATGGAGGTCTGGGCGCTCGAAGCATACGGCGCCGCCTACACGCTGCAGGAGATGCTGACGGTGAAGTCGGACGACGTCGCCGGCCGCACCAAGGTCTACGAGGCGATCGTCAGAGGCGACGACACCTTCGAAGCCGGCATCCCCGAGAGCTTCAACGTTCTCGTCAAGGAAATGCGGTCTCTCGGCCTCAATGTCGAGCTGGAGAACACCAAACTCGACGACAACCCGATCCGGCTGCCCGACGCGGCCGAATAAGCAAGACGCTCGGTCGCGGGAGAGGGCTCTCGCGACCGGGGCGCACCCAAATTCTTCGGCCGATGGCCGATCAAGTCGGCGGGCGTTTGGCCCGCGCTAGATGCAAGGGGTTTCGAGGACCCCGAAAAGGAGAACGGCATGAACCAAGAGGTCATGAATCTCTTCAATCCCCAGGCGCCCGCGCAGGTGTTCGATTCCATCAGGATCTCGCTTGCCAGCCCTGAGAAGATTCTGTCCTGGTCGTTCGGCGAGATCAAGAAGCCGGAGACCATCAACTACCGCACCTTCAAGCCGGAGCGTGACGGTCTGTTCTGCGCGCGCATTTTTGGTCCGATCAAGGACTATGAGTGCCTGTGCGGCAAGTACAAGCGCATGAAGTACAAGGGCGTCATCTGCGAGAAGTGCGGCGTCGAAGTCACGCTGTCGCGCGTCCGCCGCGAGCGCATGGGCCATATCGAACTGGCGGCACCGGTCGCCCATATCTGGTTCCTGAAGTCGCTGCCGTCGCGCATCGGCACGCTGCTCGACATGACGCTGAAGGACATTGAGCGGGTCCTCTACTTCGAGAACTACATCGTCACCGAACCCGGCCTCACCGCGCTGAAGGAGCACCAGCTGCTCAGCGAGGAAGAGTACATGATGGCCGTCGACGAGTATGGCGAGGACTCGTTCACCGCCATGATCGGCGCCGAGGCGATCCACGACCTTCTGGCCGGCATGGACCTCGAGAAGATCGCCGGCGATCTGCGTTCGGAACTGGCTTCGACCACCTCCGAGCTCATTCAGAAGAAGTACCTGAAGCGGCTCAAGGTCGTCGAGAACTTCATGGAATCCGGCAACCGTCCGGAATGGATGATCATGAAGGTGGTTCCGGTGATTCCGCCGGACCTGCGTCCGCTTGTCCCGCTGGACGGCGGCCGTTTCGCCACCTCCGACCTGAACGACCTTTATCGCCGCGTCATCAACCGCAACAACCGCTTGAAGCGGCTGATCGAGCTGCGCGCGCCCGGCATCATCGTGCGCAATGAAAAGCGCATGCTGCAGGAAGCCGTCGATGCACTGTTCGACAACGGCCGTCGCGGCCGCGTCATCACCGGCGCCAACAAGCGTCCGCTGAAGTCGCTGTCCGACATGCTGAAGGGCAAGCAGGGCCGGTTCCGCCAGAACCTGCTCGGCAAGCGCGTCGACTATTCCGGCCGCTCGGTCATCGTCACCGGTCCGGAGCTCAAGCTGCACCAGTGCGGCCTGCCGAAGAAGATGGCGCTCGAACTTTTCAAGCCCTTCATCTACGCCCGTCTCGACGCCAAGGGTTACTCCTCGACCGTCAAGCAAGCGAAGAAGTTGGTCGAGAAGGAGCGTCCGGAGGTCTGGGATATCCTCGACGAGGTCATCCGCGAGCATCCGGTGCTGTTGAACCGCGCGCCGACGCTGCACCGCCTCGGCATCCAGGCGTTCGAGCCGATCCTGATCGAAGGCAAGGCGATCCAGCTTCACCCGCTGGTCTGCACGGCCTTCAATGCCGACTTCGACGGCGACCAGATGGCGGTCCACGTGCCGCTGTCGCTGGAAGCGCAGCTCGAAGCCCGCGTGCTGATGATGTCGACCAACAACATCCTGCACCCGGCTTCCGGTGCGCCGATCATCGTGCCGTCGCAGGACATGGTTCTCGGTCTCTACTATCTCTCGATCGTCAACCAGAACGAGCCGGGCGAGGGCATGGTGTTTGCCGACATGGGCGAGCTCCAGCACGCGCTCGAGACCAAGGCGGTGACGCTGCATGCCAAGATCAAGGGGCGCTTCCGTACGGTCGACGCCGACGGCAAGGTCGTGTCGAAGATCTACGACACTACGCCTGGCCGCATGATCATCGGCGAACTTCTGCCGAAGAACCACAATGTGCCGTACGAGACCGCCAACCAGGAGATGACCAAGAAGAACATCTCCAAGATGATCGACACCGTCTACCGCCATTGCGGTCAGAAGGAGACGGTCATTTTCTGCGATCGCATCATGGCTCTCGGCTTCAGCCACGCCTGCCGTGCCGGCATTTCGTTCGGCAAGGACGACATGCTGATTCCGGACGCCAAGATCAAGCTGGTGTCCGACACCGAGGCTTTGGCCAAGGAGTACGAGCAGCAGTACAATGACGGCCTGATCACCCAGGGCGAGAAGTACAACAAGGTCGTCGACGCCTGGGCCAAGTGCTCGGAAAAGGTCGCCGACGAAATGATGGCCCGCATCAAGGCTGTCGAGTTCGAGGACAACGGCCGTCAGAAGCCGATGAACTCGATCTACATGATGTCGCACTCCGGTGCGCGCGGTTCGCCCACCCAGATGCGCCAGCTCGCCGGCATGCGCGGTCTGATGGCCAAGCCTAGCGGTGAAATCATCGAGACGCCGATCATCTCGAACTTCAAGGAAGGCCTCACCGTGCTCGAGTACTTCAACTCGACCCACGGCGCCCGCAAGGGTCTGGCCGACACCGCCTTGAAGACGGCGAACTCGGGTTATCTGACGCGTCGTCTCGTCGACGTGGCACAGGACTGCATCGTCAACTCGCTCGACTGCGGCACCGACAAGGGCCTCACCATGCAGCCGATCGTCGATGCCGGTCAGGTCGTCGCCTCGGTTGGCCAGCGCGTTCTCGGCCGCACCTCGCTCGACGACATCACCCACCCGGTCACCGGCGAGGTTCTGGTCAAGGCCGGAACGCTGATGGACGAGCGTGACGTGGAACTGATCGAAAAGGCCGGCGTGCAATCGGTCCGCATCCGTTCGGCGCTGACCTGCGAGGTCAGGGTCGGCGTCTGCGCGGTCTGCTACGGACGCGATCTGGCCCGCGGCACGCCCGTCAACCAGGGCGAGGCTGTCGGCGTCATCGCGGCGCAGTCGATCGGCGAGCCGGGCACCCAGCTCACCATGCGCACCTTCCACATGGGCGGCACGGCGCAGGTGGTGGATTCCTCGTTCCTTGAAGCCTCGTACGAGGGCAAGGTCGAGATCCGCAACCGCAACGTGGTGCGCAACTCCGACGGCCAGCTGATGGTCATGGGCCGCAATATGGCGGTGCTGATCCTCGACGAGGCCGGCAAGGAACGCGCCACGCACCGCGTCACCTACGGTTCGCGCATCTTCGTCGACGATGGCGACAAGGTGAAGCGCGGCCAGCGTATCGCCGAGTGGGATCCTTATACCCGCCCGGTCCTCACCGAAATCGAGGGCAAGGTCGCGTTCGAGGATCTGGTCGACGGCATTTCCGTTCAGGAAACCGCCGACGAATCGACCGGCATCACCAAGCGCGAGGTCATCGACTGGCGTTCGACGCCACGCGGCAACGACCTCAAGCCGGCGATCGCCGTCCTGGATGCCAAGGGTAAGGTCGGCAAGCTGTCGAAGGGTGGCGACGCCCGCTTCCTGCTCTCGGTCGAGGCCATTCTTTCGGTCGAGCCGGGCGCACAGGTTCGCCCCGGCGACGTGCTGGCGCGTATTCCGATGGAAAGCGCCAAGACCAAGGACATCACCGGCGGTCTGCCGCGTGTTGCCGAGCTGTTCGAGGCACGCCGTCCGAAGGATCACGCCATCATCGCCGAGATCGATGGCACGATCCGCTTCGGCCGCGACTACAAGAACAAGCGCCGTATCATCATCGAACCGCATGACTCGACGCTTGAGCCGGTCGAATACCTGATCCCGAAGGGCAAGCCGTTCCATCTCCAGGACGGCGACGTCATCGAGAAGGGCGACTACATCCTCGACGGCAATCCGGCGCCGCACGACATCCTGGCGATCAAGGGCGTGGAGGCGCTTGCCTCCTACCTCGTCAACGAAATCCAGGAGGTCTACCGACTGCAGGGCGTGTCGATCAACGACAAGCACATCGAGGTGATCGTTCGCCAGATGCTGCAGAAGGTCGAGATCACCACGCAGGGCGATTCGACCTACATTCCGGGCGACCACGTCGACGTGATCGAACTGGAAGAGGTCAACGAGCGCCTGGTCGAGGAAGGCAAGAAGCCGGCAGAAGGCCAGCCGGTGTTGCTCGGCATCACCAAGGCCTCGCTGCAGACGCCGTCCTTCATCTCGGCCGCCTCCTTCCAGGAGACGACGAGGGTGCTGACCGAAGCTGCGGTTGCCGGCAAGACCGACATGCTGCAGGGGCTGAAGGAAAACGTCATCGTCGGCCGGCTGATCCCGGCCGGCACCGGCGGCACGATGAGCCAGATCCGGCGCATCGCCACCTCGCGCGACGAACTGATCATCGACGAGCGCCGCAAGGCGTCCGGCGTCGAGGTCGCCGAGCCGATGCTGACCGACATGGCTTCCGCCGCGCAGTAAGCGCACAAGAAAGAGAAGATAGAAAAGGGGCCCAAGTGGCCCCTTTTCGCATTTTGGTTCTCTAATCGGATCGGAGAAGAAAACGATGAGCATGAAGACCTGGGCTTCTGTCGACGACTACATTGTCGAGGCTTTTTTCGATGCGGATCCCGCCCTCGATGCCGTTCTGGCGGCCAACCATGACCACGGCCTGCCGGCGATCGATGTTTCGCCGGCACAAGGCAAGCTGCTGTCACTTCTTGCGCGAATGCAGGGAGCCAAGAAGGTACTCGAAATCGGCACGTTGGGCGGCTACTCGACAATCTGGATGGCGCGAGCGTTGCCCGTGGACGGCAAGGTCGTGACACTCGAGCTTGACCCGCACCACGCCAGTGTCGCGCGGTCGAACTTTGAACGCGCAGGGGTGTCGGACCGGTAGAACTGCGGGTCGGACCGGCGCTTCAATCGCTTGCGGCGTTAGGCGCCGAGAATGCCGGGTCGTTCGACTTCATCTTCATCGACGCCGACAAGCCGAACAACCCGCACTATCTGTCGTGGGCCATGCGTCTTTCGAGGCCGGGGACCGTCATCGTCTGCGACAATGTCATCCGTGACGGCGCGGTGGTGAATGAAGATGGTCGTGACGCCAATGTCGAAGGGGCACGCGCGGCGTTCTCGTTCATCGGCAGCCACAAGCGTCTGGAAGGCACCGCGATCCAGATTGTTGGCGCCAAAGGCTATGACGGCTTTGCTATAGCGATCGTCAATTGAACTTGCGCGGTGAGTGGCCGGACATGCGATCCGGCCGACGCCCGCTGATCAATCGAAAAAAGCTTGCACCACATTGCGCTTGCCCAGCATGAAGGCGTCGGCGACGTGCTGAAGGGGCGCGAGATCGACGTCGGAGGTACCCGCGCGCACGATCTCGGCAAAGCGCCTGTAAAGCATCGGGTATTCCGCTTCCGGCTCCTCGTGAACGACGCGGCCGTCGACGGCGAGCTTCGAGCCGCCGCCGGAAAGCACCATTTTACCCCGGTCCGTCTCGGCCAGGATGTCCCAGCTCTGCGGGCCGGTCTGAAGCCAATCGAGTTCCATCGTCACTGGCAATCCGTCCGAGGTGCGGAAGGTGACATGGGCCGCGACCGGGGATGCACGGTTCTCCGGAAAATCGAGCTCTGCCGAACTGATGAACATTGGCGGCAGGATGTGGGTGGCGATCGACAGTGCGTTGATGCCGGGATCGAAGACGCCGAAGCCGCCCGGTGCCCAGATCCATTCCTGATTCGGATGCCAGCGGCGGACATCTTCCTTCCAGATGATAGCGGCCGATCTGATTTTGGTTGAACCGAGGAAAGCGCGAGCGGCCTCGACAGCCGGCGCATAGCGTGAATGCCAACTGGCGAACAGACAGACGCCGTTCGCTGCCGCCAGCGCCTTCAGGTCCTCGACCTCGCTGACGGTCGCGCCCGGCGGCTTTTCCAGGAAGACATGCTTTTTCGCCACCAGCGCCGTGTGTGCGGCGTCATAACGGAACTGCGGCGGCATGCACAGCGACACCGCCTCGAGCTCCGGCACCGCATCGAGCATCGCCTCGATCGTCGGGAAATTCGGGATGTCTTCGACTTTGCCGTGGCGGCTCGCTGCGGCGACCAAGCGATAATCCTGGTCCTTCGCCAAGGCCGGCAGGTGCTGGTCGCGGACGATCTTTCCCACGCCGACGATGCCGAGCTTGATGGGATTAGAGGACATGGGAGCTCCGCAGGTTGAGTGTGCTTGGTTTTACCGGAGGTCGCTTCTTAGCAGAGAACTTGTGTCGGGCAAGTCGCCGGGCGTTTGTCGCCGGCCGTGAGATCGACCGCGATTCAGATCGCTTCAGATCGGCACATCGAAGGTCACGATCGACACTTCGCCTTCGAGCGCGCCCTGATAGGCGGACAGATGCGGCTCCTCGTCGGGCACGCCGTCCAGGTCGCCGATTTGGTCGAGCTCGGCCTCGGCGTAACCTTCCGCGGCAAGTGATTCGAGAGCGCGGCGCACCGCCGAATCGTCGTCCGGGGCGACCAGCATCACATGCACGCCTTCCGGCTTGCCGCCTTTGCGCTTCCACACCCGGCCGGTAATGATGGTGACCGGGCGCTCCTCATTGTCATTCACGGGTTCGTACCTCCGGCGAGGGGTTTTGGGCTGTTCATGCCGCCTTTTCGCACGAAGCACGGCGTGGAAACAGCCGCAAGCCGGTCACTTTCTGCCTTCCTCTTGAAAAACGGCGCAAGAAAATTACATGCATTTTTCGCATGGCTGCCAAACCTCGGGTTCAGCGCAATATTTGCCGCTCCGGGGTTGACGGACAGTGGCCACACGAGTAGAAGCCGCCCAGTCAGAACCGATGTGAGGCTCTCGCTTCCGAAGCGACACGCTTTGGAGTTTGCCTCAAACAGGGTTCGTTTTACGAGCGAAAAGACATTTCCGGCGTGCATGAAGCGGCTTCCGCTTCCTCTGCCATTTGTTCGGGCAAGACCGCGAGGCGCGGTTTGTGGCCCGAATTTGCGTATGGAAATGACGCTTTGAGCGGCCCTGACCGGGCAAGACACGGAATTGAGAGACAAGAGGGTTTAATGCCTACCGTCAACCAGCTGATCCGCAAGCCGCGCATTGCGCCGGTGAAGCGCAACAAGGTCCCGGCCATGCAGCAGAACCCGCAGAAGCGGGGCGTCTGCACGCGCGTCTACACCACGACGCCGAAGAAGCCGAACTCGGCGCTGCGCAAGGTGGCCAAGATCCGTCTGACCAATGGTTTTGAAGTGATCGGTTACATCCCCGGCGAAGGCCACAACCTTCAGGAACACTCGGTGGTGATGATCCGCGGCGGCCGCGTCAAGGATCTTCCGGGCGTCCGTTACCACATCATCCGCGGCGTGCTCGACACGCAAGGCGTGAAGAACCGCAAGCAGCGCCGTTCGAAATACGGCGCCAAGCGTCCGAAGTGACCGAAGCGTAGCCAAGATCGTTCCGGACGGCGTCAAGCGACGATCCGGGATCCAGGCCACCGCGTAGAATTGAGGCAGAGAAAAAATGTCCCGTCGTCACAGTGCAGAAAAGCGTGAGATCAATCCGGACCCGAAGTTCGGCGACCTGATCGTCACCAAGTTCATGAATGCCGTCATGTATGATGGCAAGAAGTCGGTTGCCGAGACCATCGTCTACGGCGCGCTCGACCAGGTCCAGTCCAAGACCAAGCAGGAGCCGGTCACCGTCTTCCATCAGGCGCTCGACAATGTCGCGCCGCATGTGGAAGTGCGTTCGCGCCGCGTCGGCGGCGCCACCTACCAGGTTCCGGTCGACGTGCGCCCGGAGCGCCGGCAGGCATTGGCCATCCGCTGGCTGATCGCTGCCGCCCGCAACCGCAACGAGACCACCATGGTCGACCGCCTCTCCGGCGAGCTGATGGACGCGGCCAACAACCGCGGCACCGCCGTCAAGAAGCGTGAAGACACCCACAAGATGGCAGAAGCCAACCGCGCTTTCGCGCACTACCGCTGGTAAAGCGCGAACGAGACTGAAGAGGCACCTCCCATGGCCCGCGAATATAAAATCGAAGACTACCGCAATTTCGGTATCATGGCGCATATCGACGCCGGCAAGACGACGACCACCGAGCGCGTCCTCTATTACACGGGCAAGTCGCACAAGATTGGCGAAGTCCACGACGGCGCTGCCACCATGGACTGGATGGAGCAGGAGCAGGAGCGCGGCATCACCATCACGTCGGCCGCCACCACGACCTTCTGGAAGGGTCGCGACGGCAAGATGTATCGCTTCAACATCATCGACACCCCCGGCCACGTCGACTTCACCATCGAGGTCGAGCGTTCGCTGCGCGTACTCGACGGTGCCATCGCGCTGCTCGATGCCAATGCCGGTGTCGAGCCGCAGACGGAGACTGTCTGGCGCCAGGCCGACAAGTATCGCGTGCCGCGCATGATCTTCTGCAACAAGATGGATAAGATCGGCGCCGACTTCTACCGCTCGGTCGAGATGATCGGTTCGCGCCTCGGTGCGCATGCCGTCGTCATGCAGTTGCCGATCGGCGCCGAGACCGAGTTCAAGGGTGTCGTCGATCTCGTCGAGATGAACGCGCTGGTCTGGCGCGACGAGACGCTGGGCGCTGCCTGGGACATCGTCGAGATCCCTGCCGACCTCAAGGCTCGTGCCGAAGAATACCGCGAGAAGATGATTGAGGCCGCCGTCGAAATGGACGAAACGGCGCTCGAGAATTACCTCGAAGGCAAGATGCCGAGCAACGACGAGATCCGTGCGCTCATCCGCAAGGGCACGATCGCGGTGAAGTTCTATCCAATGTTCTGCGGCTCGGCCTTCAAGAACAAGGGCGTGCAGCCGCTGCTCGACGCCGTCGTCGAATATCTGCCGTCGCCGGCCGATGTCCCTGCCATCAAGGGCGTCGACGCCAAGACCGACGCCGAGATCGAGCGTCATGCCGACGACAACGAGCCGCTGTCGATGCTCGCCTTCAAGATCATGAACGACCCGTTCGTCGGTTCGCTCACCTTTGCCCGCATCTATTCGGGCAAGCTCACCAAGGGCATCTCAGTCGACAACACCGTGAAGGGTAAGAAAGAGCGCATCGGCCGCATGTTGCAGATGCATGCGAATTCGCGCGCCGACGTCGAAGAGGCGTTTGCCGGCGACATCGTCGCCCTCGCTGGTCTCAAGGACACCACCACCGGCGACACGCTCAGTGATCCGCTGCATCCGGTCATCCTCGAGCGCATGGAATTCCCCGATCCGGTCATCCAGATCGCCATCGAGCCGAAGACCAAGAACGACCAGGAAAAGATGGGTCTCGCCCTTCACCGCCTGGCCGCCGAGGATCCGTCCTTCCGCGTCAAGACCGACGAGGAAAGCGGCCAGACGATCATCTCCGGCATGGGCGAACTTCACCTCGACATCATCGTCGACCGCATGCGTCGCGAGTTCAAGGTCGAGGCCAATGTCGGCGCGCCGCAGGTGGCCTACCGCGAGACGATCACCCGCAAGCACGAGCAGGACTACACGCACAAGAAGCAGACCGGCGGTACCGGCCAGTTCGCCCGCGTCAAGATCCTGTTCGAGCCGAATCCGGAAAGCAGCGAATTCGAGTTCGAAACCAAGATCGTCGGCGGCGCTGTGCCGAAGGAATACATCCCCGGTGTCGAAAAGGGCATCAACAGCGTCATGACCTCCGGCCCGTTCGCCGGCTTCCCGATGATCGGCGTCAAGGCGACGCTGATCGATGGCGCCTACCACGACGTGGACTCGTCGGTTCTGGCCTTCGAAATCGCCGGCCGCGCCTGCTTCCGTGAAGCAGCGCCCAAGCTTGGCGTGCAGTTGCTCGAGCCGATCATGAAGGTCGAGGTGGTGACGCCGGAAGATTACGTCGGCAGCGTTATCGGCGACCTGAACGGCCGTCGTGGCCAGATCCAGGGCCAGGAAGCCCGTGGCGTCGCGGTGGTCATCAACGCGATGGTGCCGCTCGCCAACATGTTCAAATACGTGGACAACCTTCGCTCGATGAGCCAGGGCCGCGCGGCCTACACGATGCAGTTCGACCATTACGAGCCGGTCCCGACCGCGGTCGCCCAGGAAGTCCAGAAGAAATACGCGTAACTCGAAACGAGTTGCACCAGTAACTTAATTCAAGGCCCGCACGGGCTGGCAGGAATGGAGAGATCACATGGCAAAAGGTAAATTCGAGCGCACTAAGCCTCATGTGAACATTGGCACGATTGGTCACGTCGATCATGGCAAGACGTCGCTGACGGCGGCGATCACCAAGTATTTTGGCGAATACAAGCGCTATGACCAGATCGATGCGGCGCCCGAAGAGAAGGCGCGCGGCATCACCATCTCGACGGCGCATGTCGAATACGAGACCGCCAACCGCCACTATGCCCATGTCGACTGCCCCGGCCACGCCGACTATGTGAAGAACATGATCACCGGTGCCGCGCAGATGGACGGCGCGATCCTGGTGGTGTCGGCCGCCGACGGCCCGATGCCGCAGACCCGCGAGCACATTCTTTTGGCCCGCCAGGTCGGCGTGCCCTCGATCGTGGTGTTTTTGAACAAGGTCGACCAGGTCGACGACGCCGAGCTGCTCGAGCTGGTCGAGCTCGAGGTGCGCGAGCTTTTGACCAAGAACGAGTTTCCCGGCGACGACATTCCGATCGTCAAGGGTTCGGCGCTTGCCGCCCTTGAAGATTCTGACAAGAAGATCGGCGAGGACGCCATCCGCGAACTGATGGCTGCGGTCGATGCCTATATCCCGACGCCGGTTCGTCCGCTCGACAAGCCGTTCCTGATGCCGATCGAGGACGTGTTCTCGATCTCGGGCCGTGGCACGGTGGTGACCGGCCGCGTCGAGCGCGGCGTCGTCAAGGTCGGCGAGGAGCTGGAGATCGTCGGCATCCGTCCGACCACCAAGACGACCTGCACGGGCGTCGAGATGTTCCGCAAGCTGCTCGACCAGGGTCAGGCCGGCGACAACATCGGCGCGCTGCTGCGCGGTGTCGACCGTGAAGGCGTCGAGCGCGGCCAGGTCCTGGCCAAGCCCGGCACCGTCAAGCCGCACAAGAAGTTCGTTGCCGAAGCCTACATCCTGACCAAGGACGAGGGCGGCCGCCATACGCCGTTCTTCACCAACTACCGTCCGCAGTTCTACTTCCGCACGACGGACGTGACCGGCATCGTGTCGCTGCCGGAAGGCACCGAGATGGTGATGCCGGGCGACAACATCACCGTCGATGTCGAGCTGATCGTGCCGATCGCCATGGAAGAGAAGCTACGCTTCGCCATCCGTGAAGGCGGCCGCACCGTCGGTGCCGGCATCGTCGTCACCATCAAAGAGTAATTTGGACTTAAACCGATCTGTCGCGGGCGCTGCCCGCGCCGCGCCAGAACAAGGAAGTGACGCATGAACGGACAGAATATCCGCATCCGCCTGAAGGCGTTTGATCACCGGGTGCTCGACGCCTCGACACGGGAAATCGTGTCGACCGCCAAGCGCACCGGCGCCAACGTCCGCGGCCCAATTCCGCTGCCGACGCGGATCGAAAAGTTCACGGTCAACCGGTCGCCTCACGTCGACAAGAAGAGCCGCGAGCAGTTCGAGATGCGCACGCACAAGCGTCTGCTCGACATCGTCGACCCGACCCCGCAGACGGTCGATGCTTTGATGAAGCTCGACCTGGCCGCCGGTGTCGACGTCGAGATCAAGCTCTAAGGAACCAGAGGTCAGCGGGGCGACCCGGAACTCTGAAGGAACAAGAGGCGTGGAGGGGCGACAGCCCCGACAGGGAACTCTAAAGGAATTGAACCGATGCGTTCAGGTGTGATTGCAAAGAAGGTGGGAATGACCCGCATCTACAACGATGCCGGGGAACATGTTCCCGTCACTGTTCTCCAGATGGAGAACTGCCAGGTCGTGGCGCAGCGCACGCAGGAGAAGAACGGCTATACCGCCGTCCAGCTCGGCGTTGGCCTTGCCAAGGTGAAGAACACGTCGAAGGCGATGCGCGGCCATTTCGCGTCCGCTTCCGTCGAGCCTAAGGCCAAGGTTGCCGAGTTCCGCGTCTCCGCCGACAACATGATCGATGTCGGCGCCGAGATCACCGTCGAGCATTTCGTCGTCGGCCAGAAGGTCGATGTGACGGGAACCACGATCGGCAAGGGTTTCCAGGGCGTCATCAAGCGGCACCACATGGGTGGCGGCCGCGCGACGCACGGCAACTCGGTGTCGCACCGTACACACGGTTCGACCGGCCAGCGTCAGGATCCGGGCAAGGTGTTCAAGGGCAAGCATATGGCCGGCCACATGGGTGACACCCGCGTCACCACGCAGAATGTCGAGGTCGTCTCGACCGACGCCGATCGTGGCCTGATCCTGATCCGCGGTGCGGTCCCGGGTTCGAAGGGTGCATGGATCCTGGTCCGCGATGCGGCCAAGGTGGCGCTTCCGGCCAATGCGCCGAAGCCCGCCGCGATCCGCGCCGTTGCAACCGATGGTGCCGCCAAGAACGAGGCCCCGGCCACAGAGGGAGCGGAATAATGGACCTCAAGATTACAACGCTTGGCGGCAAGGACGCCGGCAAGCTGAAGCTCTCCGAAGAGATTTTCGGCCTTGATCCGCGCGAGGACATCCTGCAGCGCGTCGTGCGCTGGCAGCTCGCCAAGAAGCAGCAGGGCACGCACAAGGCCAAGGGCCGCGCGGAAATCGCCCGCACCGGCGCCAAGATGTACAAGCAGAAGGGTACCGGCCGCGCCCGTCACCATTCGGCTCGCGCTCCGCAGTTCCGCGGCGGCGGCAAGGCCCACGGCCCGGTCGTGCGCAGCCACGAGCACGATCTGCCGAAGAAGGTGCGTGCGCTCGGTCTCAAGCATGCGCTTTCGGCCAAGGCCAAAAGCGCGTCGATCATCATCATCGACGAGCTGAAGCTGACCGAGGCCAAGACCAAGGCACTGATCGCGAATTTCGCGACGCTGGGCCTGTGCAACGCCCTAGTGATCGGCGGCGCCGAGCTTGACAAGAATTTCAAGCTGGCGGCGACCAACATCCCGAACATCGACGTGCTGCCCATCCAGGGCATCAACGTCTACGACATTCTGCGCCGCGGCACGCTGGTCCTTTCCAAGGCCGCCGTCGAGGCTCTCGAGGAGCGCTTCAAATGACCGACCTTCGTCACTACGACGTGATCGTCTCGCCGGCGATCACCGAAAAGTCGACCATGGCTTCCGAGCAGAACCAGGTCGTCTTTAATGTCGCCAAGAAGGCGTCGAAGCCGGAAATTAAGGCCGCCGTCGAAGCGCTGTTCGGCGTCAAGGTGATGGCCGTGAACACGCTTGTCCGCAAGGGCAAGATCAAGCGCTTCCGCGGCACGATCGGCCGCCAGAGCGACGTCAAGAAGGCGGTTGTGACGCTGGCCGACGGCCAGTCGATCGACGTCGCGACGGGTCTCTGAGCAAGGTCGCGAGGACAGAACAATGGCACTGAAAAAATTCAACCCGGTTACGCCGAGCACCCGTCAGTTGGTCATCGTCGACCGCTCGGGCCTCTACAAGGGCAAGCCCGTCAAGGGCCTGACCGAAGGCCTGACCAAGTCGGGCGGCCGCAACAATTACGGCCGCATCACGGCCCGCTTCATCGGCGGCGGTCACAAGCGCACCTACCGCATCATCGACTTCAAGCGCCGCAAGTTCGACGTCGTCGGCACGGTTGAGCGTATCGAGTACGATCCGAACCGCACCGCCTTCATCGCGCTGATCAAGTACGACGATGGCGAGCTGTCCTACATCATCGCCCCGCAGCGTCTGGCTCCCGGCGACAAGATCGTGGCCGGTGAATCGGTCGACGTGAAGCCGGGCAACGCGATGCCGCTGGCCTCGATGCCGGTCGGCACGATCGTCCATAATATCGAGCTGAAGCCCGGCAAGGGCGCTCAGGTCGCCCGTTCGGCCGGTGGTTATGGCCAGCTCGTCGGCCGCGATCAGGGCATGGCGATCCTGCGCCTCAATTCGGGCGAGCAGCGTGTCGTCCACGGCTCCTGCATGGCCACTGTCGGTGCCGTGTCCAACCCGGACCACGGCAACATCAATGACGGCAAGGCTGGCCGCACCGTGTGGCGTGGCAAACGTCCGCACAATCGCGGCGTGACCATGAACCCGGTCGACCATCCGCATGGCGGCGGCGAAGGCCGCACCTCGGGTGGCCGCCATCCGGTTTCGCCCTGGGGCAAGCCGACCAAGGGCAAGAAGACGCGGTCCAACAAGGCGACCGACAAGTTCATCCTGCGCTCGCGCCATCAGCGCAAGAGCTAAGAAGAGGTAACGCCAAGTGACTCGTTCGATTTGGAAAGGCCCCTTCATCGACGGCTACCTTCTGAAGAAGGTGGACAAGGTTCGTGAAGGTGGTCGCAATGAGGTGATCAAGATGTGGAGCCGCCGCTCCACCATCCTGCCGCAGTTCGTCGGCTTCACCTTCGGTGTCTACAACGGCCAGAAGCACGTTCCCGTCTCAGTGAACGAGGACATGGTCGGTCACAAGTTCGGTGAATTCGCTCCGACCCGGACCTATTACGGTCACGGCGCGGATAAGAAGGCGAAGAGGAAATAATCATGGGCAAGGCCAAAGCTCCGCGCAGGCTTGCTGACAACGAAGCGCGCGCCGTGTTGCGCACGATCCGTATCAGCCCGCAGAAGCTGAACCTGGTTGCCGCGCTGATCCGCGGCAAGAAGGTCGCGACAGCGCTTTCCGACCTCGAATTCTCGGCCAAGCGGATTTCCGGCACGGTCAAGAAGACGCTGGAATCGGCGATCGCCAACGCGGAAAACAACCACGACCTCGACGTCGATGCGCTGATCGTGGCGGAAGCCTATGTCGGCAAGTCGATTGTCATGAAGCGGTTCCATGCCCGTGGCCGTGGTCGCGCCAGCCGTATCGAGAAGCCGTTCTCGCACCTCACGATCGTCGTTCGTGAAGTCGAAGAAAAAGGGGAGGCCGCATAATGGGCCAGAAAGTCAATCCGATCGGTCTGCGTCTCGGCATCAACCGCACCTGGGATTCGCGGTGGTTCGCGAACACCGGCGAGTACGGCAAGCTGCTGCACGAGGACATCAAGATCCGCAAATATCTTGAGAAGGAACTCAAGCAGGCTGCGATCTCGAAGGTCGTGATCGAGCGTCCGCACAAGAAGTGCCGCGTCACCATCCATGCGGCGCGTCCGGGCCTGATCATCGGCAAGAAGGGCGCCGACATCGAGAAGCTTCGCAAGAAGCTGATGGAGATGACCAAGTCCGAGACGCATCTGAACATCGTCGAAGTGCGCAAGCCGGAGATCGACGCGACCCTGGTCGCCCAGTCGATCGCCCAGCAGCTCGAGCGCCGCATCGCGTTCCGCCGCGCCATGAAGCGCGCCGTCCAGTCGGCGATGCGCCTGGGTGCCGAAGGCATCCGCATCAATTGCGCTGGCCGTCTCGGCGGCGCCGAGATCGCGCGCATGGAGTGGTATCGCGAAGGCCGCGTGCCGCTGCATACGTTGCGCGCCGACGTCGACTACGGCACGGCCGAGGCGAATACGGCCTACGGCATCTGTGGCGTCAAGGTCTGGGTGTTCAAGGGCGAAATCCTTGAGCACGACCCGATGGCATCGGAGCGCCGCGCCACCGAGGGCGATCATGCGCATGGCGGTGGTGGTGAGCGCGAGCGCGGTCGCCGTCGCGAAAACGCGTAAGACAGTCAGGAATTTGGAGTTAGAACGATGCTGCAGCCAAAGCGCACAAAGTTCCGCAAGCAGTTCAAGGGCCGCATCCACGGTACCGCCAAGGGCGGCACCAACCTGGATTTCGGTGGTTTCGGGCTGAAGGCGCTTGAGCCGAACCGCGTCACCGCGCGTGAGATCGAGGCGGCCCGCCGCGCGATCACCCGCGAGATGAAGCGCGCCGGCCGGGTGTGGATCCGTATCTTCCCGGACGTGCCGGTTACGTCGAAGCCGACTGAAGTCCGTATGGGTAAGGGCAAGGGCGCGGTCGACTATTGGGCGGCACGCGTCAAGCCGGGTCGCATCATGTTCGAGATCGACGGCGTCAACGAGGAAACCGCCCGTGAGGCGCTGCGTCTCGGCGCGGCCAAGCTCTCGGTCAGGACGCGCTTCGTACAGCGCATCGCAGAATAAGGACGGGCTGATCATGAAAGCCGAAGACATCCGGACCAAGACCCAGGACCAGCTGACCGACGACCTGGCCAGCCTGAAGAAGGAGCAGTTCAACCTGCGCTTCCAGAAGGCCACCGGCCAGCTTGAGAAGACCGCGCGCGTGAGGCAGGTCCGCAAGGACATTGCGCGTATCAAGACCATCGCTGCGGAAAAGTCCGCGGCCAAGAAGGCTTAAGGACGAAAACCATGCCAAAGCGCATTCTGCAGGGCACCGTCGTCAGCGACAAGAACGAGAAGACGGTTGTCGTCAAGGTCGAACGGCGCTTCACGCATCCCGTGATGAAGAAGACCGTGCGCATGACCAAGAAGTACAAGGCGCACGACGAGAACAACGCCCACAAGGTCGGCGATCAGGTGTTCATCCAGGAATCGAAGCCGATTTCCAAGGACAAGCGCTGGGTCGTGGTGTCTTCGGACCAGGCCTGATCAGGGCTGACGAAACGAATTTTGGACAGACCGGGGAGGGGTGAGAAACCCGTCCCGTTAGAAAAGAAGAAGGCGGCCAGTCATGATTCAGATGCAAACAAACCTCGACGTCGCGGATAATTCCGGCGCCCGTCGTGTCATGTGCATCAAGGTGCTGGGCGGCTCGAAGCGGAAATACGCTTCCGTTGGCGACATCATCGTGGTGTCAATCAAGGAAGCCATCCCGCGCGGCCGCGTCAAGAAGGGCGATGTGATGAAGGCGGTCGTGGTTCGCACGGCCAAGGACATCCGCCGCCCGGACGGCAGCGTGATCCGTTTCGACAAGAACGCAGCCGTTCTCGTCGACAACAAGAAAGAGCCGATCGGCACGCGTATCTTCGGACCAGTTCCGCGCGAACTCCGCGCCAAGAACCACATGAAGATCATCTCGCTCGCGCCTGAAGTGCTGTAAGGAGCCGGACCAATGCAAAAGATTAGAAAAGGCGACAAGGTCGTCGTGCTGGCCGGCAAGGACAAGGGCCGTTCGGGCGAAGTCCTTTCGGTGCAGCCGAAGGACGACACCGCGCTGGTGCGCGGCGTCAACCTGATCCGTCGTCATCAGAAGCAGTCCCAGTCCCAAGAGGGCGGGATCATCACCAAGGAAGCGCCGATCCAGCTGTCGAACATCGCGCTGGCCGACCCCAAGGATGGCAAGCCGACCCGCGTCGGCTTCATCTTCCAGAAGGACGGCAAGAAGGTGCGCGTCGCCAAGCGCTCGGGAGAAGTCATCAATGGCTAAGGCTCAAACCAAGCAGGCAACTGCCCAGAACACGCCGCGCCTCAAGCAGGTCTACAACGAGACCATTCGCAAGGCGCTGCAGGAGCAGTTCGGCTACGAGAACGGGATGCAGGTTCCGCGCATCGACAAGATCGTGTTGAACATGGGCGTCGGCGAGGCGACCGGCGATTCGAAGAAGCCTTCGATCGCGGCGGAGGACCTTGCAATGATCGCCGGCCAGAAGGCCGTTGTCACCCGCGCCCGCAACTCGATCGCCGGCTTCAAGGTCCGCGAGAAGATGCCGATCGGCGCCAAGGTCACGCTGCGCAAGGAACGCATGTACGAGTTCCTCGACCGCCTCGTGAACATCGCACTGCCGCGCGTCCGCGACTTCCGCGGGCTCAACCCGAAGAGCTTCGATGGCCGTGGCAACTATGCCATGGGCATCAAGGAACACATCGTGTTCCCGGAGATCAACTACGACAAGGTTGATCAGATCTGGGGCATGGACGTCATCGTTTGTACGACTGCGAAGACGGACGACGAAGCCAGGGCATTGCTCAAGGCCTTCAACTTCCCCTTCCGCCAGTAACGGCAGCGAGAAAAGGAAAAATCTGAAATGGCAAAGACCAGCTCAGTCGAGAAGAACAACAGGCGCCGCAAGCTTGCGGACCAGTTCGCTGCCAAGCGCAAGGTGCTCAAGGCGATCATCATGGATCAGTCCAAGCCGATGGAAGAGCGCTTCCGCGCTCAGCTGAAGCTTTCGGCGCTGCCGCGCAACTCGGCCAAGACCCGCATCCGCAACCGCTGCGAAGTCACCGGACGTCCGCGTGCCTATTATCGCAAGCTCAAAGTATCGCGTATCGCGCTTCGTGATCTCGGCAATAACGGCCAGATCCCGGGCCTGGTCAAGTCGAGCTGGTAAGGAGGACATAAGATGTCATTGAGCGATCCTCTCGGCGATATGCTGACCCGCATCCGCAACGCGTATGGCCGTAAGAAGTCGAGCGTTTCGACGCCGGCTTCGCGCCTGCGCACCCGTGTCCTCGACGTGCTGAAGGCCGAAGGCTATATCCGCGACTACAGCCAGACCGACTTCGACAACGGCAAGTCCGAAATCGAGATCGAGCTGAAGTATTTCGACGGTGCGCCGGTGGTGCGCGAAATCGCCCGGGTCTCGAAGCCCGGCCGCCGCGTCTACGTTTCCGCCAAGTCGATACCACACGTCGCCAACGGCCTCGGCATCGCCATTCTTTCGACGCCGAAGGGTGTGATGGCCGACCACGAAGCGCGCGAACAGAATGTCGGCGGGGAAATCCTCTGCCAGATCTTCTGATCTGGTATGTGACCCGTTGGAATCCGGCTTTCGGGATCAAGTCCCGAAAACCGAGACCTGAAACAAGAGAAGTGACGAGGACAACAGAATGTCTCGTATTGGAAAGAAACCCGTTTCGCTGCCGCAGGGCGTGACCGCGACCGTCAACGGCCAGACCGTGACGGCGAAGGGTCCGAAGGGCGAGCTGAAGTTCGTGGTGAACGACGAAGTGCTGGTCAAGATGGAAGGCAGCGAGATCGCTGTCCAGCCGCGCGACCAGACCAAGACCGCCCGTTCCAAATGGGGCATGTCGCGCACGCAGATCGTCAACATCCTGCAGGGCGTCAAGGACGGCTTCGAAAAGAAGCTCGAGATCACCGGCGTCGGCTATCGCGCCGCCATGCAAGGCAAGAACCTGCAGCTGGCGCTCGGCTTCAGTCACGACGTTGTCTACGAGACGCCGCAGGGCGTGACGATTTCGGTGCCGAAGCCGACGGAAATCACCGTGACCGGCATCGACAAGCAGCAGGTCGGCCAGGTTGCCGCCGAGATCCGCGAGTATCGCAGCCCCGAGCCCTACAAGGGCAAGGGCGTCCGCTATGCTGGCGAGAAGATCGTCCGCAAGGAAGGCAAGAAGAAGTAATTTTAACGCCGCGGGGAGCGGTCGCGGGAGGCTCGTCCTACCGCATATGGTTGCCCCCGTTTTTTGAAGGCAAGGAACTGATATCATGGGCTCGAAAGAATCCACCCAACGCCGCGCTCAGCGCGTCCGCCGCCAGATCAAAAAGGTTGCCGGCGATCGTCCGCGTTTGTCGGTCCATCGCACGTCGAAGAACATCTATGTCCAGGTGATCGACGACGCCAAGGGCCACACCATCGCGGCTGCTTCGACGCTTGAGAAGGAGCTCAAGGGCTCGCTCAAGACCGGCGCCGACACCGCGGCCGCAGCTGCCATCGGCAAGCTGATCGCCGAGCGTGCCTCGAAGGCCGGCGTCAAGGAAGTGGTCTTCGACCGCGGCGCCTACATCTACCACGGCCGCGTCAAGGCGCTTGCCGAGGCTGCACGTGAAGGTGGTCTGAGCTTCTAAAATCGAAATTCGCCCCGGCGACCCAAAGAGGCCGCCGGATATCATCATCAACCGTGCTTCCGGAAAAAAACAAGGAACAGGATATGGCACAGGAACGTAGGGATGGCGGCCGCGGCCGTGATCGCGAAGAACGCGACGACGGCATGGTCGACAAGCTCGTCCACATCAACCGTGTCGCCAAGGTCGTCAAGGGCGGCCGGCGCTTCGGCTTTGCAGCACTCGTTGTCGTCGGCGACCAGAAGGGCCGCGTCGGCTTCGGCCACGGCAAGGCGCGCGAAGTGCCTGAGGCGATCCGCAAGGCGACCGAATCGGCCAAGCGCGACATGATCTTCGTGCCGTTGCGCTCGGGCCGCACGCTGCACCATGACGTCGAGGGACGCTGGGGCGCGGGACGTGTCCTGCTGCGCGCCGCCAAGCAAGGTACCGGCATCATCGCCGGCGGCCCGATGCGCGCCGTTTTCGAGACGCTCGGCATGCATGACGTGGTCGCCAAGTCGATGGGTTCTTCGAACCCCTACAACATGGTTCGCGCCACTTTCGACGCGCTGAAGAGCCAGATGCATCCGAAGGATGTGGCTGCCGCGCGCGGCATCAAGTATTCGACCCTTCAGGCCCGCCGCGGCACCGCCGTTGCGGCTGAAGAATAGTCGACGCTGACCAGGGATCTGACCATGGCCAAGAAAGCAACCAAGACCATCACCGTCGAGCAGATCGGTTCGCCGATCCGCCGGCCGAAGGAGCAGCGCGCAACGCTGGTCGGCCTCGGCCTCAACAAGATGCACAAGCAGCGCACGCTGGAGGATACGCCCTCGGTGCGCGGCATGATCGCTGCCGTCCAGCATCTCGTCCGCGTCGTGGACGAGGGCTGAGCCAGAGCGCAGGAGAACCCAGATGAAACTCAATGATCTGCGTGACAAGGACGGCGCGACGCACTCCAAGAAGCGTCTCGGCCGTGGCATCGGTTCCGGTTCAGGCAAGACCGCCGGTCGCGGCGTTAAGGGCCAGAAGGCGCGCTCTGGTGTCGCCGTCAACGGCTTCGAGGGTGGCCAGATGCCGCTCTACCGGCGTCTGCCGAAGCGCGGCTTCAACAATATCTTCGCCAAGAGCTTCACCGTCGTGTCGCTGGCCCGCATCCAGGCGGCGCTCGATGCCAAGAAGCTTGACGCTAAGACAGTTGTGACGGCCGAGACGCTGGTTGCGGCCGGCGTCATTCGTCGCGTCAAGGACGGCGTGCGCATCCTTTCGGACGGCGACATCAAGGCCAAGCTTGCCTTCGACGTGGCCGGAGCCTCTAAGGCCGCGATCGAGAAGATCGAAAAGGCCGGCGGCTCGGTGAAACTGCCTGAGCAGGCAGCCGCCGAGTAACGGCAATTTGAAGCACGTTCGGCAAAGGTAGAATTCGGTTTTGCCTGCGGTCGTGCTTTGATCCGACGGATGTGGCGGCCGCATCAACGCGGCCGCTTGCATGTTTGCAGTCCGGAGCTTATCTCGTGAGCTTCGGTGACACGCGCCGCCTGAGCTGCGGGCATCGAGCGTGACCAAGCGGAGAATCAGGCATGGCTTCGGCTGCTGAACAACTAGCCTCGAATCTGAATTTTTCGGCCTTCGCCAAAGCCGAGGATTTGAAGAAGCGCATCTGGTTCACCATCGGCGCGCTGCTCGTCTATCGTCTTGGCACCTATATCCCGCTGCCCGGCATCAATCCCGACGCTTTCGCCCAGGCTTTCTCGTCGCAGAGCAAGGGCGTGCTCGGCATGTTCAACATGTTCGCCGGCGGCGCCGTGCAGCGCATGGCGATCTTTGCCCTTGGCATTATGCCCTATATCTCCGCTTCCATCATTATGCAGCTGATGACCTCGGTCATTCCGTCGCTGGAAGCGCTGAAGAAGGAAGGCGAGCAGGGCCGCAAGATCATCAACCAGTACACGCGCTACGGCACAGTCCTTCTGGCGCTGGTCCAGGCGTACGGCATTTCGGTCGGCCTTGAGGGCGGCAACGGCATCGTCAACGATCCCGGCATGTTCTTCCGCATCTCTACCGTCGTCACGCTGGTCGGCGGCACCATGTTCCTGATGTGGCTTGGCGAGCAGATCACCGCCCGCGGCATCGGCAACGGCATTTCGCTGATCATCTTCTCCGGCATCGTCGCCGGCCTGCCGCGCGCCATCTCCGGCACGCTGGAGCTTGGCCGCACCGGCGCCTTGTCGACCGGCCTGATCCTGGCGATCATCGTGCTCGCCATCATCGTCATCGCGCTGATCGTCTTCTTCGAGCGCGCCCAGCGCCGCCTGCTGATCCAGTATCCCAAGCGCCAGGTTGGCAATCGCATGTTCCAGGGCGATACCTCGCATCTGCCGCTGAAGCTCAACACGTCCGGCGTCATTCCGCCGATCTTCGCCTCGTCGCTGCTGCTACTGCCTGCGACCGTCGCCGGCTTCTCGCAGACCACCAATATGCCTGCATGGGCTAGCACCATCCTGGCGGCGCTCGGCCACGGCCAACCGCTCTATATGGCCTTCTACGCGGCGATGATCGTGTTCTTCGCCTTCTTCTATACGGCGATCGTCTTCAATCCGAAGGACACCGCCGACCAGCTCAAGAAGCATTCGGGCTTCATCCCGGGCTATCGTCCGGGCGAGCGCACTGCGGACTATATCGACTATGTGCTCACCCGCATCACCGTCGTCGGCGCCATTTATCTGGTGCTGGTGTGTCTGTTGCCCGAGTTCCTGATTTCAGCGACTGGCGTACCGTTCTACCTTGGTGGCACTTCGCTCCTGATCGTGGTCAGTGTAACGCTCGATACGGTGGCGCAGATTCAGGGTCACCTGATCGCGCACCAGTATGAGGGCCTGATCAAGAAGTCGAAGTTGCGCGGGGGGAAAAAGGCCAGATGAGGTTGATATTGCTTGGACCGCCGGGGGCGGGCAAGGGGACACAAGCACTGAGACTGGTAGAACGACACGGCATCCCACAGCTTTCCACGGGGGACATGCTGCGTGCTGCTGTTCAGGCCGGCACCGAAGTCGGCAAGCGCGCCAAGGCGGTGATGGACGCTGGCGAACTGGTGTCCGACGCTATCGTCAATGCCATCGTGGCCGAGCGCATCGATCAAGCTGATTGCGCAAACGGTTTCATCCTTGACGGGTATCCCCGAACTCTGGTGCAAGCGGACGCCGTTGAGGAAATGCTGTCGGATCGCGGACTGGAGCTAGACGCGGTCATCGAATTTGTCGTCGACGACAAGGCGCTGGTTGGCCGAATCGTCAAGCGCGCCGAAGAAGCCAAGGCCGCAGGCCTGCCGGTGCGCAAGGACGACAGTCCAGCGGTGTTCGAAGAACGCTTGAGGGAATATTACAAGAAAACCTCGCCGCTGATCGGCTACTACTATGCCAAGGGCAAACTCAAGGGCGTCGATGGCATGGCCGACATCGATGCGGTGACGCAGCAGATCGAGGCGGTGCTCAGGGCGACGACCCGGCAGGTTGGCCGAGCGGCCGGCTAGAGAATCGAACGATTGCGCTTGACTGGAGCGGCCCGCTGGGGTATGGCGGCCCGTCTTCCTATCAGGCATGAGGCTTGCTTGTCCGCAAGGGCAAGGCAGGCCGCTTTGAACTGGAAACTCCCGCAAGGGCCGGCCTCCACCGGACGCGGGGCAACTTGAAGCGCCGGCTCGCCCGGCCTACATGGAGAAGAGAAGAACATGGCTCGTATAGCCGGCGTCAACATTCCGACCAACAAGCGCGTCGTCATCGCGCTTCAATACATTCACGGCATTGGCAAGAAGTTCGCCCAGGAGATCGTCGACAAGGTCGGCATCCCGGCCGAGCGTCGCGTCAACCAGCTGACCGACGCGGAAGTGCTGCAGATCCGCGAGACCATCGACCGCGACTATCAGGTCGAGGGCGATCTGCGCCGCGAAGTGTCAATGAACATCAAGCGACTCATGGACCTCGGCTGCTACCGCGGTCTGCGTCACCGCCGCTCGCTGCCGGTTCGTGGTCAGCGCACACATACCAATGCGCGCACCCGCAAGGGGCCGGCCAAGTCGATTGCCGGAAAGAAGAAGTAATTTAGGGCAGTAAGGAGTAGGGCAGTAAGGCACTAGGAACGGCAGACATACTGCCCTACTGCCATATTCCCCTACTGCCTTCTCCCTGGTGGAGCCGCTGGCATTACGGCGGTGTAGAGATCAACTGAAAGGACCATCATGGCCAAGGAAGCCACTCGTGTTCGCCGTCGCGAACGCAAGAACATCTCGTCGGGCGTTGCCCACGTTAATTCGACCTTCAACAACACGATGATCACCATTACCGACGCGCAGGGTAACTCGATTGCCTGGTCGTCGGCTGGAGCCCAGGGCTTCAAGGGATCGCGCAAGTCGACCCCGTTCGCTGCCCAGATGGCCGCCGAAGATGTTGCCAAGAAGGCCCAGGAACACGGCATGCGTATGCTGGAGGTCGAGGTCTGTGGACCCGGCTCCGGTCGTGAATCGGCGCTGCGCGCGCTGCAGGCCGCCGGCTTCACCATCACCTCGATCCGTGATGTGACGCCGATCCCGCATAATGGTTGCCGCCCGCGCAAGAAGCGCCGCGTTTAAAGAATTTACCGAACGCCGCGCGAGCGCCTCAAGGGCGCTCCTCCACGGTATTCCAGGTCGCCCGCCACGATTGGATGGTGGCGGGACAACGGAAGGAAAGCACTATGATCCAGAAAAATTGGCAAGAACTGATAAAGCCGAACAAGATCGAGTTCTCGTCGAAGAAGAAGACGCTGACCACGCTCGTCGCCGAGCCGCTCGAGCGCGGCTTCGGCCTCACCCTCGGCAACGCGCTGCGCCGCGTGCTTCTATCTTCGCTGCGTGGCGCGGCTGTGACCGCCGTGCAGATCGACGGCGTTCTGCATGAATTCTCGTCCATCGCCGGCGTGCGCGAGGACGTGACCGACATCGTCTTGAACATCAAGGAAATCGCCATCCGTATGGAAGGCGACGGCCCCAAGCGCATGGTCGTACGCAAGCAGGGACCGGGTGCGGTTCTCGCCGGCGACATCCAGACCGTTGGCGACGTCGAGATACTCAATCCCGACCACGTCATCTGCACGCTGGACGAGGGCGCTGAAATCCGCATGGAATTCACCGTCGACACCGGCAAGGGCTATGTGCCGGCCGACCGCAACCGCGCCGAGGACGCGCCGATCGGGCTGATCCCCGTCGACAGCCTGTATTCGCCGGTCAAAAAGGTCTCCTACAAGGTCGAGAACACCCGCGAGGGCCAGGTTCTCGACTATGACAAGCTGACCATGACCATCGAGACCGATGGTTCGATCTCGGGCGAGGACGCAGTGGCCTTCGCCGCTCGCATCCTGCAGGACCAGCTCGGCCTGTTCGTCAATTTCGACGAGCCGCAGAAGGAAGTCGCCGCCGAACAGGTTACCGAGCTTGCCTTCAACCCGGCGCTGCTCAAGAAGGTCGACGAGCTCGAGCTTTCGGTGCGTTCGGCCAACTGCCTGAAGAACGACAACATCGTCTATATCGGCGACCTGATCCAGAAGACCGAAGCCGAGATGCTGCGCACCCCGAACTTCGGCCGCAAGTCGCTGAACGAGATCAAGGAGGTCTTGGCGGCGATGGGCCTGCATCTCGGCATGGAAGTGCCGGACTGGCCGCCGGAAAACATCGAAGACCTCGCCAAGCGTTACGAAGATCAATATTAAGCATGATCCCGAACCGAAGGTCAGCGCAGCAAAAAGTTGCAGACTTTTCGGACAAGATCATGCGGCTAACCAACTGGGGCTCAGGCCTCTTGAAACCGCAATGAAGGAGAAGAGCCATGCGCCACGGATTTAAAGGCCGCCGGTTCGCCCGCAGCATAAGCCATCGCAAGTCGATGTTTGCCAACCTTGCCGTGTCGCTTATCGAGCACGAGCAGATCCTCACCACGCTGCCGAAGGCGAAGGATTTGCGTCCGATCGTCGAGAAGCTGGTGACGCTCGGCAAGCGCGGCGACCTGCACGCCCGCCGCCAGGTTATTGCCCAGATCGGCAATGAAGGCGTCGTCAAGCGCCTGTTCGATACCATCGCGCCACGTTATGCCACCCGCAACGGCGGCTATCTGCGCATCATGAAGGCCGGCTTCCGCCACGGTGATAACGCGGCAATGGCGGTCATCGAGTTCGTCGACCGCGACACCTCGGCCAAGGGCGCCGGCGACCGTGCCCGCATCGAGGCCGAAGGCACCGACGAGGAAGCCGCAGCCGCATAAGGCTCGGCTTTCCTGAGAAGTTCAAAAGGGGCCTTCGGGCCCCTTTTTCTGTTTCCGAAGGTACCGGGCAGGGCTAGCAGGGGTTTTGTCACCGGTTTTTGCGGCGACTACCAAAATAATCGGATTTCAGCGGCTTAGCCTTTCATTTTGCACAATCGTCAGGACAATGGCGCCCGACTTGGAGGATTCGGAATGCGCGTTAAACGGCTGTCCATTGTTCTGATCTGCGCCTTGATGGCGTTGGCCGTCGTGCCTGCGGCCAGGCACGCGCTGGCGGAGGAGACCAAGCCAGATCCTGGTCTGTCCGACGTGCTGACCGATCTGTTGCATGGCGTCGAAGGCGAAAACGCCACCTCCGGCCCCGACAAGCGCGTGCCCTTCGGCCGCGAGGAGGTGCAGCTGTCCTTTGCGCCGCTGGTCAAGCAGACGGCGCCGGCTGTAGTCAATGTCTACGCCTCGCAGACCGCCAAGGTGGCGTCACCCTTCGACGGCGATCCGTTTTTCGAGGAGTTCTTCGGCCGCTCGCAGCCGCGCGCGCAGTCGTCGCTCGGTTCGGGGGTACTGGTCGATCCGACCGGCGTCGTGGTCACCAATTTCCATGTCGTCAAGGACGCCGACCAGGTCAAGGTCGCGACCGCCGACGGGCGCGAATTCGACAGTAAGGTGCTGCTCAAGGATGAGACGCTCGACCTCGCCGTGCTCAAGATTTCTTCTGACAAGCCGTTCCCGGTGATCGCCATCGGCGATTCCGACGCGCTCGAGGTCGGCGACCTGGTGTTGGCGATCGGCAATCCGTTCGGGGTCGGCCAGACCACCACCAGCGGCATCATTTCGGCGGTGGCGCGCAGCCATATCGGCATCTCCGATTCCAGCTTCTTCATCCAGACCGATGCCGCCATCAACCCCGGCAATTCCGGTGGCGCGCTGGTCAACATGGGAGGGCAGCTGATCGGCATCAACACCGCGATCTATAGCCGTAGCGGCGGCTCGATCGGCATCGGCTTTGCCATCCCTTCGAACATGGTCCGCGCCTTCGCCGATGCGGCCAAGGCCGGGCTCGACTTCTTCGAGCGGCCGTATGCCGGTGCCGAGTTCGAGGCGGTGACGCCGCAGATTGCGGAATCGCTCGGCATGGACAAACCGACCGGTGCGCTGGTTTCTTCGGTCGAAGAGGCGGGACCCGCGGCCAAGGCAGGGCTCAAGCCTGGCGACGTAGTGCTGTCGCTCAACGGCAAGCCGGTCGAGAGCGTCGGGGCGCTGGACTACCGGATGGCGACGCTGTCGATTGGTACGAATGCCAGCTTCGGCGTTCTGAGCAAGGGTCAGCAAGCGACGATGGACATCGCTCTGGAACGACCGCCCGAAGGCGCCAAAGCTGCGGAACTCACATTGCGCGGCCGCAGCCCCTTTTCCGGCGCCAAGGTTGCTGAACTGTCGCCACGGCTTGCCCAACGGCTCGGTCTGCGCACCGATGTCAAAGGCGTAACCGTGGTCGACATCAACCGCGATTCGCCCGCTGCCGATTTTGGATTCCAGCCGGGCGACATCGTGCGTGAGGTCAATGGCCTGACGATCGACAAGGCGGCGACCCTGGAACAGGTAGCCCAGCAGGATACGCGCTGGTGGCGCTTTACCGTCGAGCGCGGCGGGCAGATACTGCGCCAGGTGTTGCGTTACTGAGCCCGACCGTCAGCATGATCGGGCTCCAGGCAAGAAGAAGTTGCATGGCCGATCTGTTCAGTGTCGATGAACCGGAAAAGACGCCGCCCGGCAGGCCGCTGGCCGACCGTTTGCGCCCAAAGAACCTCGGCGAGGTCGTCGGCCAGGAGCATCTGACCGGACCCGACGGCGCGCTGACGCGGCTGATCGGCTCCGGCTCGCTCGGCTCGATGATCTTCTGGGGCCCGCCCGGCACCGGCAAGACCACGGTCGCACGGCTGCTTGCCGGCGAGACAAGCCTCGCCTTCGAACAGATCTCGGCCGTGTTTTCCGGCGTTGCCGACCTGAAGAAAGTGTTCGAGGCAGCGAAGCTGCGCCGCTCGAACGGCCGCCAGACGCTGCTGTTCGTCGACGAGATCCACCGTTTCAACCGCGCCCAGCAGGACAGTTTTCTGCCCGTGATGGAAGACGGCACCGTCGTGCTGGTCGGCGCCACCACCGAGAACCCGTCCTTCGAGCTTAACGCCGCGCTTTTGTCGCGCGCGCGCGTGCTGGTCTTTCATTCGCTCGGCGAAGACAGCATCGCCAAGTTGCTGGCGCGGGCCGAGGAGGCAGAGGGCAGGGCGCTGCCGCTCGATGAAGACGCGCGTGCGATGCTCATCCGCATGAGCGACGGCGACGGCCGCGCGGCGCTGACGCTCGCCGAAGAGGTCTGGCGCGCAGCGAAATCAAAGGAGGTGTTCGGCGCCGAAGCTCTGCAGCGCATCGTCCAGCGCCGCGCGCCGATCTACGACAAAGGCCAGGACGGCCATTACAATTTGATCTCCGCGTTGCACAAATCGGTGCGCGGCTCCGACCCCGACGCGGCACTCTACTATCTGGCCCGCATGTTCGACGCCGGCGAAGATCCGCTTTATCTCGGGCGCCGGTTGGTGCGCATGGCGATGGAGGATATCGGGCTGGCCGACCCGCAGGCGCTCGTCGTCGCTAACGCCGCCAAGGACGCCTACGACTATCTGGGCTCGCCCGAGGGCGAACTGGCCTTCGCCGAGGCGACCGTCTATCTCGCCACCGCGCCGAAATCCAATGCAGTCTATACCGCGTTCAAGGCCGCCACACAGGCGGCGAAGGAATTCGGTTCGCTGCTGCCGCCCAAGCACATTCTCAATGCGCCGACCAAGCTGATGAAACAGGAAGATTACGGCGCCGGCTATCGCTACGACCACGACGAACCCGACGCTTTTTCCGGCCAGGACTATTTTCCGGAGAAGATGGGAAGGCAGACATTCTACGACCCGCCCGAGCGCGGCTTCGAGCGCGATATCAGGAAGCGGCTGGACTATTGGGCGAAGCTGCGCAGCGAGCGGGAAAAATAGCTGCCAGTCGCACAGTGGCGTGATCGCCGTTGTCTGGCGTGACAAAAAACCCTATCAAGATGCGCCTTCGGCCGGCGGACAGGCCAGAAACGTACCGACGATATTCAGAACGGAATCGCGCCTGGCGCGTGGAAAAATGACGAAAAAATCTCGCAAGACCCTTCGGAAGTTCGCCATAGCGATCCCGCTGCTGGCGCTCGGCTTTTATTTCATTCCCATCCTGATGACAATTTTCATTGTCCTCGGTCTGATCGACGTGTTGCGCAACGACAACAAGAACTGGGCCCTGTTCAGTGGTTATTTCCTCGGCAACGGCATCTTCACCTGGCTGCTTTCGCCCTTCAATCTGCTGGTCGATCTGCTGTGCTACAGAAACCGGGGTGTCTGGAAACTGGACCAGTTTCCTCCGGACTATCAACGCGAGGTCAACGAGGTCCTGGACGTATTCAAGGAGCGCAAGGACGAGATCATCGCCGATATCGACGCCAATTTCGGCAGCGGCCGGCGCGGCATGTATGTCTATCAGTGGTATGGCAAGCACAAAATAGACAACGTTGCCGAATTCAACAAGGATTTCAAATATATCAAGACGATTGCCGTTTCTGTTTTCAGCGGCAGGGAATCGACTTCCTGGCACTTTGGCCCGCTCCGGCTCAGCCTGCGCATTCTCTACAACCTCATCCCGGTGAAATCGGAAGTGTTCGTCGAGTGCGGCAACGCCAAGAACTACTGGCACGAGAACCCGCTGTTCATCTTCGATGACACACTGCTGCATCGCTCGGTCAACCAGTATGACGGGCGCCGCTACTGTGTGTTCATGGACATCATTCGCCCGTCGCCGTTTCCCGGTCTGATCTCGACACTCCTGGCCATCGTTTCGGTCAGCGTCGAGCGCATCAATGCCATGTTCTACAAGAACTGGAAGATGATCGCCTCCAGCAAGCCGAAGAAGGCCGGAGCCGCCTGACACCGTGGTGTGACCGGCGTGAGGAAGCACGATGTATCATCTTTTGCTTGTCTGCCTTGGTGGCGCGATCGGCGCAATGGCCCGCTTCTTCTTGTCCGGCTTCGTCGCCCGCCGGGTTGGCGAGACCTTTCCCTGGGGCACGATGGTGGTCAACGTCTCGGGAGCGTTTGCAATCGGTGTCGTTGCGCATGCGGTGACGCGCGACGGCATGCCCGCCATCTGGGCCTTTGCCGTCACCGGCGGCCTCGGTTGCTACACTACGGTCTCTTCCTTCAGCCTGCAGACGCTGGCACTGGCGCGCGAGGGCGAATGGCTGCGCGCCGGCGGAAATGTGCTGCTTTCGGTTTTCCTGAGCCTCGGCGGCGTGACGCTGGGCTTTGCCGCGGGAAGTCTTCTGATTGGCAGCGGGGCGCCGTGAGCGGCCCGCGGAAGCTCCGCCACAACGGGACGGACACTGCCGCGGCCGGGCATGGCGGACGCCTCATTGGTTGGCGCAGAACCTCCGAAGCGGTTCGGCTCTATGCGACCGTGGCCGCAGGCAGCATGATCGGCGGTGTGCTGCGGGCGCTTGCCTCATCGACGAGCACTGCCCTGTGGGGCGCTGGATTTCCCTTCGGCACACTCCTCGTCAACATTGTCGGCTCATTCCTCATCGGCTTCTACACGACATTGACGGGACCGGATGGTCGTGTCTTCGCCGGTCCGCTGCAGCGCCAGTTCTTCATGGCCGGCTTCTGTGGCGGCCTGACGACCTTCTCGGCCTTCAGCCTTGAAACGCTCACCCTCGCGCAAGGCGGGAGGTTTCTGGCGGCTGGACTCAATATCGCGATCTCCGTGGTGGCCTGGCTTGCCGCCGTCTGGCTCGGCCACATCTTTGCAGTTCGCCTCAACCGGCTGAGAGGGTCCAGGCAATGAAGATACCAACACAGGCACAATTGCTGCGCATATTTATCGGCGAAAACGACAAGGCAGATGGCCGTCCGCTGTATGAGGTTATCGTGCTGAGGGCCCGCGAAATGCAGATCGCCGGCGCGACAGTCCTGCGCGGCGCGATGGGGTTCGGCCATTCCAGCCGGCTTCACACCACGAAGATCCTCCGCCTATCGGAGGATCTGCCCCTCGTCATCGAGATCGTCGATGACGAGGAAAAATTGGCCGCTTTCCTGCCCGTTCTTGAAACAATCATGACAAGTGGTTTGATTACGCTGGAGAAAGTTCAGGTTCTGCAATATGGAACCGACAACGAATAACCGAGTGAGATTGCGGGTGCCGGCGAATGCCGTTGCATGCCTGCAAAACGGCGATTGGAATCATGGCAGGCGTTGAACAGATCACAGTGGACGCCGGTGAGGCGGGCATGCGGCTCGACCGCTGGTTCAAGAGCCATTTCCCCGGTCTCGGTTTTGGTCATCTGCAGAAGCTGCTGCGTTCCGGCCAGATCCGCGTCGACGGCGGCAGGGTGAAGGCCGATACCCGCGTCGAAGCCGGCCAAACGGTGCGTGTGCCGCCGCTCGAAGTCGACAAGAAAGGCGAAAGCCCGCTGACCGGCCATTCGATACGCAACCAGGGCGACGCCGATGTCCTGGCCAAGATGCTGATCCATGAGGACCCGAAGGTCTTCGTCTTCAACAAGCCGGCCGGCCTGGCGGTGCAAGGCGGCTCCGGGGTCACCCGCAATGTCGACGACATGCTGGAAGCCTGGCGCAACCAGAAGGGCGAGAAGCCACGTCTGGTGCACCGGCTCGACCGCGACACGTCGGGTGTTCTGGTTGTCGCCCGTACAAGGCTCGCCGCCATGAAGCTCGCCGAAGCGTTCCGGGCGCGTGAGACGAAGAAAACCTACTGGGCGCTGGTCAAGGGTGTGCCGCCGAAGCGCGAGGACAAGATCTCGACCTGGTTGATCAAGGAACCGACGCCCGACGGCGATCGCGTGCGCATCGCCAAGCATGGCGAAAAGGGCGCCGACCACGCCGTGTCCTACTACCGTGTCATCGAGCAGGCTGCACAGACGATGACCTGGCTGGAGATGGAGCCGTATACCGGCCGCACCCACCAGCTTCGTGTCCATGCCGCGCATATCGGCTGCCCGATCATCGGTGACCCCAAATATTTCGAGGCCGACACCAATTGGGATTTTCCCGGCGGCATGCAGAACCGTCTGCATCTGCACGCCCGCCGCATCGTCATCCCGCATCCCGATAAGGGGTTTGTCGACGTCACCGCGCCGATGCCGCCGCACATGCGCCAGAGCTGGAACCTGATCGGCTTCGACGACGCCAGTGCGGAGGACTAGGGCCGGTGGGCGTCGCCACAGATACGCTCGACCGCCGTGACGCGGTCGATCTGGCGGCCTCCGCCATCATGGTTGGGCTGACTTTTTCCTGGGGGCTGAACTACGTCGCCGCCAAGATCTCCTATGCCGGCTACGATGCCGTTTTCCTGTCGATCGCCCGCTCGGTGATCGGCGGCCTGTGTGTTTTCGGCTGGTGCCGCTGGCGCGGCATCGCGCTGTTCACGCCCGACAAGACCCTCGTCGCCGGCATTCTGGCAGGCGCGCTTTTCGGTCTCGAGTTCCTGTTTCTGTATGTCGGGCTCGAACACACCACCGTCGTGCGCAACACCTTGCTGGTCAACACCATGCCGTTCTGGATGCTGGTCGGCGGCCATTTCCTGCTGGGTGAAAGCATCACGGCACGCAAGCTCGTTGGTCTTCTGCTCGCTTTCGCCGGACTGGTCGCGGTGTTTTCCGACAAACTGAGCGCCAATGGCGGCGCAACATTGAGCGGCGATTTGCTCAGTCTCGGCGCCGGCATTCTGTGGGCCGTGACCAATATCGTCATCAAGCGGTCGAAGCTGGTGACGGCCAGCGCCGAAAAGCTGCTGCTCTATCAGCTGGCCGGGGCCGCCGTCGTCGGGATTTTGGTGATGCCTTTTGCCGGCCCGCCAGTCCGCAGCTTTGCCGTTCTGCCGACCTTGGCTCTGTTGTTCCAGGCCGTCTACGTCGTCGCCTTCACCTATGTTCTGTGGTTCTGGCTGCTCCGGCGCTACCCTGCATCTGGACTGTCGAGCTTCACCTTCCTGTCGCCGGTGTTCGGTGTGCTCTGCGGCGCCGTCTTCTTGAACGAGCCGTTGACCGTTCGTATCTTCCTGGCACTCGGCCTCATCGCCGCCGGTCTTATCATCGTCAACCGGCCGGCCCGAAAACAAGCCCCCGGATGAGCATGCGCGACATATTGAACGACCTCGAAGCGGGAAAGCAGCTCTCCGATCCGGACCCGGTGCGTCGCGCCCAGATCCAGATGAAGACGCAACTGCCGAAGCGCTTCTACAAGACGGTCGCGGTAGCACCGGTCGAAGACGGTTTTGCGGTCCATCTCGATGGCAAGCCCGTCCGCACGCCGGCCAAGGCGCTGCTGGCGCTGCCGACCGAAAAGGCGGCTGCTCTCGTCGCCGAGGAATTCGCCGCACAGGAGGAGACCATCGACCCGGTGACGATGCCGGTGATGCGTCTGGTCAATACGGCAATCGATGGCGTCGCCTGTGATCCCCAGGCGGTGCTGGAGGACGTCCTGCGCTTCGCCTCATCCGATCTGCTCTGCTACCGCGCCGATGCGCCCCAAGGACTAGTCGACCGGCAGAACGAGCATTGGGACCCGGTCATCGACTGGGTGCGCAGCGCACTCGGCGCCCGGTTCCATCTCGCCGAAGGCGTGATCCATGTCGAACAGCCGCGCGAGAGTATCGCGCTGCTCGGCCAGCATCTTGCCCAACGTGCCGATCCGCTGCGCCTTGCCGCCATCCACGTCATGACCTCGCTGACCGGATCGGCGCTGCTGGCGCTCGCCGTCGACTTCGGCGAGCTCGACGGCGAGGCGGCCTGGGCTGCCGGTCATGTCGACGAGGACTGGCAGGCTGAGCAATGGGGCCATGATGCAGAGGCGCTCGCGCGCCGCGCTGCCCGCAAGCGCGACATGATGGCCGCAGTCAAGCTGCTCGAAGCTCTCAAAGGCTGACGGCACCGCCCGCTATTTCGCACTGCACATTAGACCAAAGTCATAATCCCAAAGGCGGTCTGCCTCTGGGCACTGCTTTCTGTCATTTTTTGCACCGGTGGCTGCACTGAGTCTGCGTTGCGAGGAAACGCGGACGATGACGCGCAGCATCGAGGGCTGACGGAATCACACGGGAGGATACGCTCATGGCAATGGCATCGACCGCCGGCAAAACAAGCCGCGGCATGACACGCGAGGAGAAGAAGGTCATCTTCGCTTCTTCGCTCGGCACCGTTTTCGAATGGTACGATTTTTATCTCTACGGCTCGCTGGCCGCCTTCATCGGCGCCACCTTCTTCTCGTCGGCGCCGGAAGCGACACGCAACATCTTCGCCCTGCTCGCCTTCGCGGCCGGTTTCCTGGTGCGCCCGTTTGGCGCCCTGCTGTTCGGCCGCATCGGTGATCTCGTCGGCCGTAAATATACCTTCCTCGTCACCATGACGATCATGGGCCTGTCGACCTTCCTGGTCGGCCTTCTGCCCGGATATGCGAGCTGGGGCATCGCCGCGCCGGTGATCCTGATCATCCTGCGCATGCTGCAGGGCCTGGCGCTCGGCGGCGAATATGGTGGCGCCGCGACCTATGTCGCCGAACATGCGCCCGACGACCGCCGCGGCTACTACACGTCATGGATCCAGACGACGGCGACGCTCGGCCTGTTCCTGTCGCTGATCGTCATCCTGATCGTGCAGGCCTCGATGAGCAAGGAAACTTATGCCGCCTGGGGTTGGCGCGTTCCTTTCCTGGTCTCCTTCCTGCTGCTCGGCATCTCGCTCTGGATCCGGCTGTCGCTCTCCGAATCGCCGACCTTCCAGCGCATGAAGGACGAAGGCAAAGGCTCCAAGGCACCATTGACGGAAGCCTTCGGCCAGTGGAAGAACGCAAAAATCGCGCTGCTGGCGCTACTCGGCCTTACCGCCGGTCAGGCCGTGGTCTGGTACAACGGCCAGTTCTATGCGCTGTTCTTCCTGCAGAACGTGCTCAAGGTCGAGGCGCAATCGGTCAACATCATGATCGCCATTGCGCTGGCGATCGGCTCGATCTTCTTCGTCGTGTTCGGCTGGCTTTCCGACAAGATCGGCCGCAAGCCGATCATCATGGCCGGCCTTGCACTGGCAATCGTCTGCACCTTCCCATTGTTCAGGGCGCTGACCTGGGCAGCCAATCCGGCGCTCGCCACCGCGCAGCAGAACACACGCGCGACGGTGACCGCGGCACCGGGGGACTGCAAGTTCCAGTTCAATCCGGTGGGCACTGCAAAGTTCACGACCTCGTGCGATATCGCCACCTCGTTCCTGACCAAGAACTCGGTGCCGTACGACGTGGTATCGACTGCGGCGCCCGGTACAGCCGCGTCGGTCAAAATCGGCAACGAGACGGTTGAGTCTTATGACGCCACTGCCGCCGGCGATCAGGCCAAGGCCAAGGATGCCGCTTTCGCCAAGGCGGTCTACACGGCACTTCGGGATGGCGGCTACCCGCTGAAGCGGGCAGCCGCCAAGGTGCCGGACCAGAAGCTCGAGGCCTTCATTGCGGCCAATCCTGAGCTGAAGCTCGATGCCGCGGCAATCCGCGCCGGCGACAAGGCCACCGTTCCGACTGACCAGGCGATCAAGGACAAGCTGCTGACTGCCGACGAGGCTGCGGGAGCCCCCGAGGTCACCGTCTATACCGTGCCGGGCGGCGGTCCCTTCGCCATGTTTGCCGACCCTGCAGCGGTCAACTGGCCGATGACGATCGCCATCCTGCTCATCCTCGTGATCTTCGTCACGATGGTCTACGGGCCGATCGCCGCGATCCTGGTCGAGATGTTCCCGACCCGCATCCGCTACACCGGCATGTCGCTGCCCTATCACATCGGCAATGGCTGGTTCGGCGGGCTGCTGCCGGCCACGGTGTTCGCGCTTAGCGCCTACAAGGGCGATATCTACTATGGTCTCTGGTACCCGGTGGTGATCGCGGCGATGTCGCTGATCATAGGCATGATCTTTATCAGGGATACGCTCGGAACGGACCTGCACACCAAACAGTAGCCGGCCCGTCCCGGTTCAAAGCAAAGCCCGGCGCGAGCGATCGCGCCGGGCTTTTTCAATTTATCGAGTGCAGGGCTTAGCTCTTCCGATCCTGTTTCGCTTCCTCGATCGCTGCCTCATGATACCAGGCACTTCCGAAATCCGTTCGGTTGCGCAAAGAAGCAAGTTCTGCCGCGAACTTAGCCTTTCCGCTTAAATTTGAGGCAGAGGCGCGCGCTGCCACCGGGAACATCAGGATTTTGGCCGACTGACGAGTGGAAATGATTTCCATTGTCGGTTTCCTTTCTTCGACAGAACCTTGCCGATTCAACCTTTGCCCAACATAGGTTCAGCAATCGAATTAGGCAACATGATTACGAAAAGATCAGTACTTGCATATTATTTGTGCAAAATGTGCTTGTGGATGATCCGAGCGCAGCATGACGGCGGACCAGCGATTTTGGGTGGATACAACCCCACTTTTGCCGCATCCGTCGCCGGCGAGAATGGCACACGAATTGCATTTTACTAGTCCGGCAGGTCGGCTGCTGGATAGGCCGGCTCGCCCCGGCGCCATCCAGGGTTCGGTGATCAAGCAACGAGAGGCTAGAATGACGAAATACAAGCTCGAGTACATTTGGCTCGATGGATACACCCCGGTTCCCAACCTCCGCGGAAAAACGCAGGTCAAGGACTACGCCGAGTTTCCGACGCTCGACCAGCTTCCGCTGTGGGGCTTCGACGGTTCTTCGACCATGCAGGCCGAGGGCCACAGCTCCGACTGCGTTTTGAAGCCGGTCGCCATTTATCCGGATCCCGCCCGCACCAACGGCGCGCTCGTCATGTGCGAAGTCATGATGCCGGACGGCGTAACGCCGCACGCGTCCAACAAACGCGCCACCATTCTCGACGACGAGGGCGCCTGGTTCGGCTTCGAGCAGGAATATTTCTTCTATAAGGACGGCCGTCCGCTCGGCTTCCCCGAGAGTGGCTATCCGGCGCCGCAAGGCCCGTACTACACTGGCGTCGGCTACAGCAATGTCGGCTCCGTCGCCAGGCAGATCGTCGAGGAGCATCTCGACCTTTGCCTTGCCGCCGGCATCAATCATGAAGGCATCAACGCCGAGGTAGCCAAAGGCCAGTGGGAATTCCAGATCTTTGGCAAGGGCTCCAAGAAGGCCGCCGACCAGATGTGGATGGCGCGCTATTTGTTGCAGCGCCTGACCGAGAAGTACGGCATCGACATCGAATACCACTGCAAGCCGCTCGGCGACACCGATTGGAACGGCTCCGGCATGCATGCCAACTTCTCGACCGCCTATATGCGCGAAGTCGGCGGCAAGAGCTATTTCGAGGCGCTGATGGCAGCCTTCGACAAAAACCTGATGGATCACATCGCCGTCTATGGGCCGGACAACGACAAGCGTTTGACCGGCAAGCACGAGACCGCGCCCTGGAACAGGTTCAGCTACGGCATCGCCGACCGCGGCGCTTCGATCCGCGTGCCGCATTCTTTTATCAACAACGGCTACAAGGGCTATCTCGAGGATCGCCGTCCGAACTCGCAGGGCGACCCCTACCAGATCGCTTCGCAGATATTGAAGACGATCGCCTCCGTCCCGACCAGCGCCGAGGTTTCGGCCGCCGCTTGAGAATGCGTTCACGGCGCGGACCTCGGGTGTCTCCGCCGTGACTTTCGTTCCCATCGCATTGCATAAAAAAGCCCCGGCGTAACCGCCGGGGTTTTTTCTACGTGACTATGAGGTTCGGGATCACACCGAGTAATACATATCGTATTCGACCGGATGCGGCGTCATTTCGAAGCGCATCACCTCGGCCATCTTGAGCTCGATATAGCTGTCGATCTGGTCGTCGTCGAAGACGCCGCCGGCCTTCAGGAACCCGCGGTCCTTGTCGAGGCTCTGCAGGGCTTCGCGCAGCGACCCGCAGACGGTCGGGATCTTCTTCAATTCCTTCGGCGGCAGGTCGTAGAGATCCTTGTCCATCGGCTGTCCCGGGTGGATCTTGTTCTTGATGCCGTCGAGGCCGGCCATCAGCATGGCGGCAAATGCGAGATAGGGGTTGGCACCAGGATCGGGGAAGCGGACCTCGACGCGCTTGGATTTCGGCGACGAGCCGAACGGAATGCGGCACGAGGCCGAGCGGTTGCGTGCCGAATAGGCGAGCAGCACCGGCGCTTCATAGCCCGGAACCAGGCGCTTGTAGGAATTGGTCAGCGGGTTGGTGAAGGCGTTGATCGCCTTCGCATGCTTGATGATGCCACCGATGTAGAACAGGCAGCTCTCAGACAGGCCGGCATATTCGTTGCCGGCGAAAGTCGGCTTGCCTTCTTTCCAGATCGACTGGTGGACATGCATGCCCGAGCCATTGTCGCCGAACACCGGCTTCGGCATGAAAGTGGCCGTCTTCCCATAGGCGTTGGCGACCTGGTGCACGACATATTTGTAGATCAGCATCTTGTCGGCGTTGCGGACCAGCGTGTCGAACTTGATGCCGAGCTCGTGCTGCGCGGCGGCCACTTCGTGATGGTGCTTTTCAACGCGCACGCCCATTTCGGCGAGCACGGTGAGCATTTCCGAGCGCATGTCCTGTGCCGAATCGATCGGCGGCACCGGGAAATAGCCGCCCTTGATGCGCGGCCGGTGACCGAGGTTGCCGGTCTCATAGTCGGTGTCGTCATTGGACGGCAGTTCGGTGGAATCCAGCCTGAAGCCGGTGTTGTAAGGATCGGCCTTGTACTTGACGTCGTCGAACACGAAGAACTCGGCTTCAGGACCGACGAAGATCTGGTCGCCGATGCCTTCGGCCTTCATGTAGGCCTCGGCCTTCTTGGCGGTGCCGCGGGGGTCGCGGTTGTAGGATTCTCCCGAGATCGGATCGAGAATGTCACACAGGATGACCATGGTCGACTGGGCGAAGAACGGGTCCATATGCACCGTATCCGCATCGGGCATCAGCACCATGTCGGACTCGTTGATCGCCTTCCAGCCGGCGATCGAGGAACCGTCGAACATGACGCCATCGGCAAACATGTCTTCCTCGACCTCGATGACATCCATCGTTACGTGCTGCAGTTTGCCCTTCGGATCGGTGAAGCGCAGATCAACGAACTTCACGTCGTTGTCTTTGATCTGCTTCATGATGTCTTTGGCTGTCGTCATGTCCCTGCTTCCCTATGTGATGACGTTTGAACGTGGCCTTTTAACGGGAAAATTCAGACGGCGTCCATGCCGGTTTCGCCGGTGCGGATGCGCACCACTTCCTCGATGTTCGAGACGAAGATCTTGCCGTCGCCGATACGGCCGGTCTGGGCCGCTTTGCGGATAGCTTCGATCGCGGCTTCGACCGCATCGTCGCCGAGCACGACCTCGATTTTCACCTTTGGCAGGAAGTCGACGACATATTCGGCGCCGCGATAAAGCTCGGTGTGGCCCTTCTGGCGGCCAAAGCCCTTGGCTTCGGTCACGGTGATGCCTTGCAGCCCGGCCTCCTGAAGCGCTTCCTTCACTTCGTCTAGCTTGAACGGCTTGATGATCGCTTCGATCTTTTTCATGTAAAAAGTGGCCTCCACTGCCAAAAAAGACGGGTTGTGAGCCCCGCTTGCGCCTCAATCAAGCACGAACTGTGCCAATTGATGGGGCGCCGAGAAGCCTCACATGATTTGGATACCATGCCGCGCAGGAATGTACATTCGCATCATTCGCTGCGTCGGATGCGCCATGAACGCCGCGAGCCTACACACCGCCGGTCCTGCCGTCCGCACAAAAATTGGGCAGATCGGATATTTCATGAGCAGCTGCACGCCGTCGTCCCGAACGATGTACGCCGCCAAATTTGCTTGGGGACCTTCGTTGTTTGCGTCGGATCAAAAACTGGACAATGCTTGGGGAAATGATGTGCATGTCGCCTGATATTCCATGAGCAACGAACTTTTGTCTCCCTCCGAAATGGCCGAGGCCGACCGGCTGGCGATTGCCGCCGGTCCATTCGACGGTATTGGCCTGATGCGCAATGCCGGCGCCGCGGTTGCCGCCGTAGTGCTCAAGCGCTACCCGGCGGCGACACGCGTCCACGTGCTTTGCGGCCCCGGTAACAATGGCGGCGACGGCTATGTCGTGGCCCGGATCCTTCGGGAGAGCGCCGTCGATGTCTCTGTGTGGGCGTCTGGATCGCCCAAAAGCGGCCGTGATGCTGCACTCGCTGCCTCGGAATGCCCGGTTGAAGCTCGGCCGCTGTCGGATTTCGTTGCCGAGATGGGCTCGGTCGTGGTTGACGCGCTCTATGGGGCGGGGCTGTCCAAGCCGCTGTCCGGCGACGCCGCCAAGGTGATCGATATCGCGGCCGAATTGAACTTGCCGGTTGTGGCGGTCGACCTGCCGTCGGGCGTTTCCGGCGAGAGCGGCAATGTGTTAGGAAAGGCCTTCCGGGCCCGGACCACGGTGACCTTCGCGCGAAAAAAGCCAGGCCATCTGCTGTTGCCGGGGCGCGAGTTGTGCGGCGACATCGAGCTCGCCGATATCGGCATAGACAACAGCATCGTTGCGCAGCTTCAACCGCGAACATTCGAGAACATTCCGGCGCTCTGGCTTGACCGCTTTCCGGTTCCGGCCGTCGACGCCCATAAGTACAAGCGCGGCCATGTTGGCGTCTTTTCCGGCGGACCGTCGGCGACGGGTGCTGCGCGGCTGTCGGCGCTTGCCGCGGCCCGGAGCGGGGCAGGGGCCGTCACCTTGCTGTCGCCGGCGAACGCCATACAGGTGAACGCGGCGCATCTGACCTCGGTCATGCTGCACAAGATAGACACTATCGCGGATGTGGACGAATTCGTCGGCAGCCGCCGCCCATCGGCCTTCGTGCTTGGCCCGGGATTTGGCATCGGGGAGAAAACGCGCGATTTTGCCCTGGTCGTACTCGGCAACGCCCATGGGCAGGGCAGCGGGATCGACGGGCTGGTGCTCGACGCCGACGGCATCACCTCGTTTCGCGACACGCCGGATGCCCTGTTCGAAGCCGCCCGTCGACCGAAAACGCCGGCTCTGGTGATGACGCCGCATGAGGGCGAGTTCGCCAAGCTTTTTCCCGATGTCGCCGGGCACCACGATTTGTCCAAGCTCGCCAAAGCCCGCGCCGCCGCTAAGCGTGCCAGTGCTATCCTCGTCTACAAGGGCGCCGACACAGTGATCGCGGCCCCCAATGGCCGGGCAGCGATCAACAGCAATGGTGCCTCATGGCTGGCTACCGCCGGTTCGGGCGATGTGCTGTCGGGCATCATCGCCGGGTTGCTGGCTCAGGGCATGCCAGCCTTCGAAGCGGCCTGTGCGGCAGTCTGGATCCATGCCGAGACCGGCAGCCGTTTCGGACCGGGGCTGATCGCCGAGGACCTGCCGCTGGCGCTGGTGGCGGTGCTGCGCGAGCTCGTTGAAAGCCGCGGGATGGCTGCCGAATGAACCGCCTGATTGCGCTGCTCGTTGCGATCATTAGTGCCATGTCCATGGTACAGGCCGCGAACGCCGAAACTCCGCTAACCATCGTCGACGACCCGGCTGTTCTCGCCGAGCTTGACAGCAAGGGCTATGGTTTCGCCGGCATTTTCGGCGTCGATGGCAAGGGCGATTTGAAGACTCTCTACGACAAGGCGCCGGCCTATCATGCGATCGTCGAAACGATTGCAAGCGACGTCGCAGCATTGCGGGCCGAGATGAAGGCCGGCAGCCGGCCGCTTTACGAGGTGACCGACGGCAATGTCGGCCGTGTCATGGACATGCGCTGGCTGAGGACCGATGCCGCGCGCTTCCGTCTCGTCGGCATAGTCAACCGGCTCGATCGGCGCGACTTCGCCGCGCTGCAAGGCGACACGAGTTGCGGCGAAGTGCGCTTCATCTATCGCCTCGCCTACAGCTTCAAGAAGAACGGCAAGGTTTTGGCCTCGCGCCTGCCGTTCAATTTCAGTGCCATCTACAATGTCGCGCCGGATGCCGATGGCGGTTGTGTCGGCGTCGCCGGACGCTGGGCACCACAACTCGACGAGAGCGTCGATGCCGGCTGGCTGATCGGCGGGCCGCTGGAAAGAGCGGCGCTCACCTTCAAGCAGCTCGAGCTCAATGCGCAAGTGGTCCGCTTCCCCTCCGGCCAGGAGACCGAATTCGGCGGACAGGCCGCCTATCTCATGCGCATTTTCGGCATCGACGGCGGGGCTGTCAGTGAAAGACCGCTGGAAAACACGCCCGACACGGCACGTCTCGCCGACGACGCTGCGCTGAAAGCAAGACTTGCCGACTATGTCCGCACCAATGTCGCGGCAATCGACTCCGGCGTCTACCAAATCCCCGATAAATTCTTGGCAAAGAAGGTAGTCTCATGGTCGACTTTCGGCAGCGCAAGGCAGGCCAACCACCCGTTCACGCCACTGTTCCAGCCCGCGGATTTAGCCGGGCTTGATTATTCCAAGCGGAAGCTGGTGCGCACGCCAGAGGCATTGGTCGAGCGGCTGGACAATGGCGCCTGCCAAGGCTGCCATCAGGCGGGTTCGACCGCCGGGTTCCACTTTATCGGCCTGGATGACAAGACGACCTCGCCGCTCAACCGCATCGAGGTCGGTATCTCACCGCATCTTCACGCCGATGTCCCGCGCCGCGTCGCCTGGCTGCGCGCGACTGCCGGGGGCAAGGAACCGAACCGCTTCCGCCCGCTGTCCTTCGCGCCGCCGGCGACATGGAACGATGCCAGCGAAATTGCCTATTCGCCGGCCGAAATGGCGATGCCGTGCTTCATGCCGGAAGATGCAGCCCGTTTCGGCGCGACTTGGCAATGCGGCGGCGGCACCGTCTGCACGCCGCTGGCGACCGCGTCCGGCGTGCGCACCAAGCTGGCGCAATGTCTGTTGCCCAAGGACAGCGAAAACATATTCTCCGGCCATCCGTGCCTGACCGGCTCGATCACCAGCAACCCGGCGCAACCTTTCAATGACCGCTATATCATCACCGGCCAGTTCGCGGCGCTCGCGCCAGGCATTTCGCGTACTGGCTACACCTGCCGACCGCCGAAGATCGGCGTGCCGGCGGGTATCGCCTATCGCGGCTGCGACGATCGGGATCGCAGCTTTGCCGCCTTCAAACCGGGCAAGCCGATGCCGAACGAGATTTGCGGATTGGTCGGCGGCAAAAAATTCGACACCTGCGTGGCGACCAATAATTTCGACCAGTGCCTGGGCGGCGCTGTCAATCGCGGTAATCGTCCCGCCTGCTCGGCCGACCATTTCTGTCGCGAGGATTACATGTGCCAGTCGCTGCCGCCCGATATGCCGGGCATCGGCAAGGTGAAAGGCATCGGCTTCTGCTCGCCGACCTATTTCATCTTCCAGATGCGCATCGACAATCACGCCACGCCGTGGTCGGGCGCTGTCAGCGCGACGATGGGAGCCGGGTTCGGAGCGGCGGAAGCGGAATAGGCCGACGACTCTGACATTGGCCGCAGTAGCTCCAGGCGGACAGCTATCGATCGAGGTCGTCGGCGATGTTCGATGTCCATTCACCGTCGAAATGCCGGACGCGTTCGGCGACGATCGTATCGCTCAGCAGGCTCGACAAGGCGGAAACCAGAATTGGTTCTATCTTTGGCACCGAGCTAAATCCAAGAGCAATCAGACGGTCGGACCAGGGCGGATGGTCCGCGCTTTCGTTATCGGGCGCGTCCCACGCTTTTTGCGCATACTCCTGCAGGATGGGAAGTCTCGACAAGTGAACTGCCGCCGCGAGGATCCTTTCGAGTGGTGGACGAGGCGGCGTCATGGCGCCAAGCAGTTCACGCCGGATCGGACTGTAGACCTGATCATCGAAAAACGCACTGGCAGCACCGATCAGTAGCAGGGCGCGGGCCGCTTCATATGCGTCGCCGGACATCGCTGCATGGCGATCCGCGTCAATTTCCGCCCGCCGCGACAACCGTATTTCTTCGCGCTCCAGCGTGCGCGACAGCGGACCAAGCATCCAGTAGAACAGGCTGCCCGAAACGGTTTTTCCCGGAGGAGCGAAGTCGAAGATTAGATCGAAGCTTTTTTCGAGTTCGGCCAGGTTGAGGCCGCCGTTTGTGTCCTTGTTTCTCAGATGTGCGTTCTCATGGACCAAGATCGCGGCAAAAGCCTTTTGGTCGGTCACTGCGAGCAGAGGAAGGCCGATGGTGAGAATCGCCCTACGGCCAAGCAGCCCCAGAAACGGCCGCTCTTCACCGATACTGGCGTTGAGATCGGGGCTCAGCACGATGGTAGTCCGGCTGGCGCGGTGTTTTCCGGCAATACTCTCCCAGATGGCCCATAATTTCGGGGCTGATTCCCGAGCGATCCCCTCCGCCTTGCTGGGTCGAAAACCGGCGAACAATGTCCCGATCAACAGAACCATGCCCAGCATCGCAGCTGGGATCGCAACAACGCCAGCCGCGATGACGGCGAGCGGATGCCGGTCGAGAAACCAGATCCATAAGACTATTGGGCAGAACAGCGGCAGAGCGAAAAGCAGGACGGCAAACCTGCCGAAGCGCGCTCCCATGTAGAGGATCAGGCGCGACATCAGCGCCTCACAGCGGTATATTGTCGTGTTTCTTCCAGGGGTTCTGCATATCCTTGTTGCGCAGCATCCTGAGTGCGCGAGCGATGCGCCGGCGGGTCGAATGCGGCATGATTACCTCGTCGACATAGCCGCGCTCGGCGGCAACGAAGGGCGAAAGGAAGCGATCCTCGTAAGCCTTTGTATGCGCAGCGATTTTCTCCGCATCGCCGATGTCCTTGCGGTAGATGATCTCGACCGCGCCCCTGGCGCCCATGACGGCAATCTGCGCCGTTGGCCAGGCATAGTTCATGTCGCCGCGCAAATGCTTTGACGCCATAACGTCATAGGCGCCGCCATAGGCCTTTCTCGTGATGACGGTGATCTTTGGCACGGTCGCTTCGGCATAGGCGAACAGAAGCTTGGCCCCATGTTTGATCAGCCCGCCATACTCCTGCGCGGTGCCGGGCAGGAAGCCCGGAACGTCCACGAAGGTGACGATCGGGATCGAGAAGCAGTCGCAGAAGCGTACGAAGCGCGCCGCCTTGCGGCTGGCGTCGGCATCGAGCACGCCGGCCAGCACCATCGGCTGGTTGGCGACGAAGCCGACGGTGCGGCCCTCGACACGGCCGAAGCCGGTGACGATGTTTTTCGCAAAATTCTGCTGGATTTCGAAGAAGTCACCCTCGTCGGCAACTTTAAGGATCAACTCCTTGATGTCGTAGGGTTTGTTGGCATTGTCGGGGATCAGCCTGTCGAGCGACAGATCGTGATCGGTGACCGACTGGTGGCATTCGATCTCGGGAATTTCCGCCGTGTTGGAGGCGGGCAGCAGATCGACCAGCCGGCGCATCTGCAACAGCGCCTCGACGTCATTGTCGTAGGCTCCGTCGGCGATCGAGGACTTCGTCGTGTGGACGGAAGCGCCGCCGAGGCTTTCGGCGGTGACCGTCTCGTTGGTGACGGTCTTCACCACATCCGGCCCGGTGACGAACATGTAGGAGGTGCCGCGGACCATGAAGATGAAGTCGGTCATCGCCGGCGAATAGACGTCGCCGCCTGCGCAAGGGCCCATGATCAGCGAAATCTGTGGGATGACCCCGGAGGCCAGAACATTGCGCTGGAAGATCTCGGCGTAGCCGCCGAGCGCCGCCACGCCTTCCTGGATGCGGGCGCCGCCGGCGTCGTAGATGCCGATGATCGGCGCGCGGTTGCGCAATGCCATCTCCTGCACCTTGACCACCTTTTCGGCATGCGCCTCGGACAGCGAGCCGCCGAACACGGTGAAATCCTTGGCGAAAAGATAGACCGGGCGACCGTTGATGGTGCCCCAGCCGGTAACGACGCCATCGCCGGCGATCTTGGTTTTCTCCATGCCGAAATCGGTCGAGCGGTGCTCGACGAACATGTCGAACTCCTCGAACGAGCCTTCGTCGAGGAAGACGTCGATGCGCTCACGGGCGGTGAGCTTGCCCTTCTTGTGCTGGGCCTCGATGCGGGCTCGGCCGCCTCCCATGCGGGCGATCTCGCGGCGCCGCTCGAGTTCCTTCAGCACGTCCTTCATGACCGGTCCCCAAAACGGAAAGCTGGATTGTGGTAATCGTGGCAGCAAGTGAGCGCAAGCGCCGCTTCGCCATGGCTTCTGCTGCGCTGCAGCATCCGACCCCTTGCATTCCGAAGCGAAGTGGGCCATATGCGGCGGCATAGGCGCTTGGGCCGGGAAACTCCGGCCTTCTCGACGAATGAGACTGGTTGCGTCTGTTTTCCCTCTTCCCGACATATCGGCAAGGTGGCGAAAAAGCCCCGTGGCATGAAGCCTGCGGGCACGACAGCGCAGCCGTGTGGACGATGACGTCCGCCCGCCTTGTCGTTTCATGACAATTTTCGACGGCAGGTTGCGCCCTGCCGCCATCGATGTTTGCGGCCAGAAGCCGCATGAAAGAAGAATATTTTGACCAATGAAAACACTTTGACCGGTGAGAACACTGGGGAACTGACCGGTTTCGCCGCACTTGGAATTAGCGGTGCACTGCTCAAGGCCACCCATGCCGCCGGCTTTACCGATCCCAAGCCGATTCAGGCGCAGGCTATCCCGCCGCAGCTCGAAGGCCGCGACATTTTCGGCATCGCCCAGACCGGCTCGGGCAAGACCGCGGCGTTCGCGCTGCCGATCCTGTCGAAGATCATCGCGCTTGGCACCAGGCGCCGGCCGAAGACGGCTCGTGCGCTGATCCTGGCGCCGACGCGCGAGCTCGCCGTACAGATCGAGGACACCATCAAGATTCTCGCCAAGGGCGCACATGTCTCGACCGCGCTGGTGCTTGGCGGCGTCTCGCGCTTCAGCCAGGTCAAGAAGGTTGCACCCGGCGTCGACATCCTGATCGCCACGCCTGGCCGGCTGACCGATCTGGTGCGTGAGGGCGACCTCGTACTTGCCGACACCAAATGGCTGGTGCTCGACGAAGGCGACCGCATGCTCGACATGGGCTTCATCAACGACGTCAAGCGCATCGCCAGGGCAACGGCGCCGGACCGTCAGACGGTGCTGTTCTCGGCGACTATGCCGGCCGAAATCGCCGAGCTGGCGAAAGGCTTGCTGAAGAACCCGATCCGCGTCGAGGTCGCCCCCCACAGCACTGCGGCCGCGGAGATCGTGCAGGGCGTCGTCTTTGCCCGCACCAAGCAGAAGCGCCAGGTGCTGTCGACGATGCTCGCCGACGACGCGATGAAGTCCGTTATCATCTTTTCGCGCACCAAGCATGGCGCCGACAGGGTGACCAAGGACCTCGAGCGCGACGGCTTCAAGGCCGCCGTTATCCACGGCAACAAGTCGCAGAATGCCCGCCAGAAGGCGCTCAACGATTTCCGCGAAGGCTCGGTGCGAATTCTCGTGGCGACCGACATTGCAGCACGCGGCATCGATGTGCCCGGCATTAGCCATGTGGTGAATTTCGACCTGCCGGACGAGGCGGAGAGCTATGTCCACCGCATCGGCCGCACCGGCCGTAACGGCATGGATGGCATCGCCATCACGCTTTGCGACCCTTCGGAAAACGCCAAGCTGCGCCAGGTCGAGCGTATCATCCGCACCAAGCTGCCGATCGTTGCCGATCATCTCGGCAGCCCCGATCCGCAGCGCAATCCGGCCGAGAAGAACGAGCGCAGCTTCGAGCCGGCCAACGATCGCAACGACCACAACGGCCGTCGCGACGGCAGGCGTCCCGGCGGCGCCAACAACGGCTTCGCCAAGAAGCGTTTCGGCGGCGACAAGCCGGCCTTTGCGGGCGACCGCAAGCCGGAAGGCGCCAAGCCCTTCAAGGGCAACAACAAGCGCCGCTTCGGCGGCAAGCGGCCGGCTGCGCGGGCGGCATAACCTGACCGTTTTGCGTCCGGCCAAGCCTGGCTTGGTTACTCACGATTGAAAAGGGCGACCGGAGTGATGCTTCAGTCGCCCTTTGCTTGAGGCCTTTGGTTTACTTCACCACCGCCTCGACCCACACGACAATCCGCTGCGCGAGGAAAGCCGTGGTCGATGGCGCGAGCGCGTCGCCGGCAATGACGTGGCGCCCCAGCGACCCGCAAACACGATCCGTCGCCCCGCCACCGATCCTATTCGACCGGTGGCTTGCGGTCGAAATTCAGCGGCCGCGCATTCCAGCGGGTGACCGTGCTGATCACCCATCGGGAGAACGGCCTCGGCAGCATCCTGAGCAGCTTCAGCGTCCAGCTCAGGCGGCGTGGGAAAGTGACTTCGAAGCCGCCACATTCGATGCCTTGCGCGATACGGCGCGAGGCCAGGTTGACCAGCATCAAGCCCGGCATCGGCAGGAAGTTCTTCTCAGTCAGCCGCGTGTCGACAAAGCCCGGATTAATCACCTGGATGCGGACGTTCATCTTGTCGAAATCGTATTTCAGCGACTCGGCCAAGATATTGACTGCCGCCTTGGTGCCGCCGTAAGCGGCGGTAGTGGGCCAGCCGAAATAGGCGGTGACCGAACCGATCAGCACGACATGGCCGCGCGAGCGTACGCGCATGCGTTCGATGACCGGCACCAGGCCATTGATGATGCCGAAATAATTGACTTCGAAAGACCGACGGAAATTGCGCGCGACAAGATCCTCGCCCGGCGTTGCGATATAGCTTCCCGCGTTGAACACTGCCAACACGATCGGACCGAGATTTTTCTCGATCGCTGCAACCGTCTCTGCCATGCGTTTTTCGTCGGTCACGTCGCAAGGAAAGGCTGCAACACCCCCCGACATCTGCGCCGTTTCGACGATGAGCGTATCGATCGGATGGTCATCGGGCGCAGTCACCGCGACGACATAGCCCTGAGCGGCAAGATCCTTGGCCAGTGAACGGCCGATACCGCTGCTGCCGCCCGTAATCCAGGCGACGCCATGCTTCGGATTGGCCCGATAGAGTGTCATGCTGCGCCCCGCCGGCTCTTCTTAACCTGCGCTCTACCGGTGAAGAAATCGAATGAAAAGAGTGCTTTTCGGTACATCGTTGAAATGAATACCGGCTGGGCGCCCTTGGGTGCAGGAATTGCAGTGTGCGAATGCGACTGGACCAGGCAAATTCTTGCCTTGAAACCGAAGCTTCGGGTTTCTAGGGTTTCGCCGCACCCACAAAGGAATCTCCATGCCCCGTTCTGTGATCGACGTGATCGGCAACACGCCCCTGATCCGCCTCAACAAGGCCTCGGAAGCAACCGGCTGCGAGATCCTGGGCAAGGCCGAATTCATGAATCCCGGGCAGTCGGTCAAGGACCGCGCCGGCCTGTTTATCATCCGCGATGCGGAGCAGCGCGGGTTGCTGCGGCCCGGCGGCGTCATCGTCGAGGGGACGGCCGGAAATACCGGCATCGGCTTGACACTGGTTGCCAAGGCGCTCGGCTACCGCACGGTGATCGTCATTCCCGACACCCAGAGCCAGGAGAAGAAGGATACAATCAAACTGCTCGGCGCCGAGCTGATCGAAGTGCCCGCCGTGCCTTACAAGAACCCGAACAACTACGTGAAGCTGTCGGGCCGGCTGGCCGAGCAGATGGCGAAGACCGAGCCGAACGGCGCGATCTGGGCCAACCAGTTCGACAATGTCGCCAACCGTGACGGCCATATCCGCACTACGGCCGAAGAAATTTGGAACCAGACCGACGGCAAGGTGGATGGTTTCGTGTCGGCGGTCGGTTCCGGCGGCACTCTGGCAGGCGTCGGTTTCGGGCTGAAGGCCAAGAACAGCCAAGTCAAGATAGCGCTGGCCGATCCGCTGGGGGCTGCGCTCTATTCCTTCTACACCAGCGGCGAGCTGAAATCCGAGGGCAGTTCGATCACCGAAGGCATCGGGCAGGGGCGGATCACCGCCAATCTCCAAGGCTTTACACCCGATTTTGCCTTCCAGATCCCCGACGAGGACGCACTGCCGATCATATTCGACCTGATCCAGGAGGAGGGGCTTTGCGTTGGCGGTTCGACCGGCATCAACATTGCCGGCGCCATTCGCCTGGCGCGCGAGTTAGGCCCCGGCCACACCATCGTGACCATGCTTTGCGACTACGGCACGCGCTACCAGTCGAAGCTGTTCAATCCTGAATTCCTGCGCGAAAAGAAGCTGCCGGTGCCGGGGTGGATGGAGCAACAGAGCACGATTTCGGTACCGTTCGAAAGGGTTGCGTGATGGCGCACAAGACCGAAGCGCTGTTTCGTGACGACGCCTATCTGGGGACGGCCGACGCCACCGTCGTCGCAGTCAACGATCGCGGGGGCATCATTCTGGACCGGACGGTGTTTTACGCCACATCGGGCGGGCAGCCGGGCGACACTGGCAGCCTCGAGCGCGCCGCCGGCACCGGCATAGCGATTGCCGCTACGATCACCGGCGAAACCAAGGACGAGATCATCCATGTGCCGGCGCTGGAGCAGGCAGTTCCAAAGGTGGGCGAGCGCATGCGGCTCGCCATCGACTGGCCGCGGCGGCAGTTGCTGATGCGCATGCATTCTGCCTGCCACCTGCTTACCGTCGTCTGCCCGTTCCCGATCACCGGCGCCGCGGTTTCCGAGGACGACAGCCGTATCGATTTCGACATCCCGGACGCCGGCTTTACCAAGGAAGACGTGACGGCCAGACTGATGGAGCTGGTGCGGGCCGACCACCCGATCTTCACCCGGCTCATTTCCGACGAGGAACTGGCATCCAATCCGGGCCTGGTGAAATCCAAGAATGTGCGCCCTCCGGCTGGCACGGGAAAGATCCGATTGGTCTGCATCGGCGAGAACGCCTCGATCGACAGCCAGCCTTGCGGCGGCACCCATGTAAAGAGCACCGGCGAAATCGGCGAGATCCATATCGGCAAGATCGAGAAGAAGGGCCGCGAGAACCGGCGCTTCCGCATTCGCTTTGGTCCTATGCCGCCAGCCTGATATAGGACTGCGACAGGCGGGACAGGAGAGAAAAGATGGCCGACGACAGTCCTTTCACCATCGATGCCGATTGGTTGCAGAAGCGGCTCGGCAAGCCCGGCCTGACGATTGTCGACGCGTCCTGGTATCTGCCGGCACAAAAGCGCGACGCGCGCGCCGAGTATGACGCAGCGCATATTCCAGGCGCCCGCTTCCTTGACCAGGACGCGGTTTCGGACCCCGACGCGGCTCTGCCGCACACGCTGCCGTCGCCGCAGCATTTCGCGCAATATGTCGGCGCGATGGGTATTTCGGCCGATGACACGATTGTTGTCTATGACGGGCCAGGGTTCTTTTCTGCACCGCGCGTCTGGTGGTTGTTTCGCGTCATGGGCGTATTCCAAGTCTATGTTCTCGACGGCGGCTTCGACCGTTGGAAAGCCGCCGGACGGCCGGTGACGGCGGAGCCGACGAAGATCGCCCCTTGCGTGTTTTATGCCAACTTTGATGCCGCCCGCGTCGCCAGCCTTGCGGACATGCGCCGGATCGTCGAGACGGGGGAGAGCCAGATCGCCGACGCGCGCTCGCCTGGCCGTTTTGCCGGCACCGAGCCGGAGCCGCGCCCCGGCATCCGCTCCGGTCATATGCCGGGCGCGCACAACGTGCCGTTTTCGGCGCTTTCGGAAAACGGCGAGTTGTTGCCAAAGGACAGGCTACGCAACGTGATCGAAGGAGCGGGCATCGACCTGTCGAAGCCGGTCGTCACCTCCTGCGGCTCGGGCGTCACCGCGGCAGCCATCACGCTAGCTTTGGAGACGCTTGGCCATACCGACAACAGGCTTTATGACGGTTCGTGGACCGAATGGGGCGGGCTTTCCGACACGCCCGTCGTGACAGGCAAGGACTGACGGGGATGGAAGACGGATCGCGGGAAGACATCGACGTCACCGTGACGTTTCTCGAAATGCATGTGCCGCCTGCCTATTCGCCGCCTCTGCCGTACAACCGCCAGATCGCGCTGCTCAAGACCAAAGACATTCCGCTGCATTTCTATCGCTATTTGATGGATCGGGTCGGCCGCAAATGGCACTGGGTCAATGTGTTGAGGCTGAACGACGAGGAGCTTGCGGCGGGCATCCACCGCGAGGACCGCGACATCAGGGTGCTTTATCTGGATGGTGCGCCGGCCGGCTTCTTCGACCTCAAACCGCATTTGCCGGAGGAAGTGGAACTCGCTTATTTCGGAATGATGGAGCACGCGACCGGGCAAGGCATCGGCCGCTGGTTCCTCGGTGCGGCAATCGCCGCGGCGTGGTCGCACGGGCCAAGGCGGGTAACCGTGCAAACCTGCACCCTCGATCACCCGGCAGCACTGCCGCTCTATCAAAAACTAGGCTTTACGCCAGTGGCGCAAAAAAAAGAGGTCGTACATCCGATGTCTTTCGCCGAGCGCGCGGCCAGCGTCATGCGGCCCTGATTCAGGCCGTTCATCCAGGCTTCAGCTTGTCGTTGCCACGCCCAGGGGTCTGGATCAACACTCAAAGGTGTGTCCGACTTGTATGAGCCGGGCACTTTCCATATCGCTGTCGTCTAAAAACCGATGGTGATGGAGGATCGCACGATGACAATACGGGTGGTAATGGCCGGTGCGACGGGCTGGGTCGGCAAGGCGCTGGTTCCGGCGATCGGGGCGCAAGGCGACATGGCGCTGGCCGGGGCCGTGTCACGCAGCGGCGCTGGGCAGGATTCCGGTCTGCTGGTTGGCATGCCGGCTAATGGTATTGTCGTTTCGGCTTCGCTGGCCGAGGCGCTGGAGGCGCCGTCGGACGTGCTGGTCGACTTCACCAAGCCGCATGTCGTGAAAGACCATGTGCTGCTCGCCATCGACAAGGGACGGCACGCTGTGATCGGCACATCGGGACTGGGTGCTGCCGACTATGCCGACATCGATGCCGCGGCGCGCGCCAACGGCGTCGGCGTCGTTGCCGCCGGCAACTTTTCCATCACCGCCACGCTGATGAAGCGGTTTGCACTTATGGGGGCAAAATACGTGCCGGATGTCGAGGTCATCGATTATGCCAGTGCAAAGAAGCCCGACGCGCCCTCCGGTACCGCACGGGAGCTTGCTGAGGCGTTGGCCGACATCCGCAAGACCTCAACGGCAAAGCCGGTCTCCGAGGTCTCTGGCGTGCCGGCTACACGCGGGGGTGCGGTCGGCGCAGGCGAGGGGGTGCAAGTGCACGCGCTTCGCCTGCCGTCCTACATCCTGTCCTGCGAGGCGCTGTTCGGCCTGCCAGACGAGCGGCTGACCATCCGCCACGACGCCGGCTCGTCCGCGGCACCCTATGTGGCGGGCACGCTGCTCGCCATCAGACGGGTACAGCAGATCAAGGGTCTGGTTCGCGGTCTCGACGCGCTGATGGACTGATCCATTTCGGCAGGAATCGGGTGGGAAGCTCTGTCTTGCGAGCATAATTTCCGGTCAACGACACCGGAGATTTTGCCATGACGATAAGATTCAAAGCCTTGCCAACCGACGCAGTCCGGGCACTTCAGCGCGGCGGGGCGGATGCTTATGGCCTGATGCCAGAGCGGCAGATTTCGGACGGCGACGGCGTGCCTTGCCGTCATTGCTTGAAGAATGTTGCTGCGGGGGAAGCCTATCTTGTTCTGGCCTATAGGCCTTTTCCGGAGCTGCAGCCTTATGCCGAAACCGGGCCGATCTTTCTGCATGCGGAAGAATGCGAACGCGCTGCCGAGGTTGAGTTGCTTCCCGAAATGCTCGAAAGCAGCGATTACATCGTGCGCGGTTATTGCAAGGACGACCGTATTGTTTACGGTAGCGGCGGCGTCATTCCGACCGACGCCATTGCCGCACGGGCAGAGACGTTGTTCAGACGCGACGACATTGACTACGTCCACATCCGCTCGGCCCGCAACAATTGCTATCAGTGCCGGATCGACCGCGCGTAACCGAACAGGCTGCACCGGCTTGGGCCTGTCGCACTCCCGTCGCATACAAGCGGTAGAAAGAGACTGTCGATCGATTTGCCGACCGCGGATGAACCGGCGGAAATCTCGATAACCGAGGAAGCGGGGCTTTGGCTCCGCTTTTTTGTGCCTGCATTGTTCGCAAAACAAAAAACCCGCCGGGATTAGCCGGCGGGCTTGAACGATTTGCCTGGAGGGCCTTAGTTGAACTTATACTTCGCACCGATACGGACGGTGTGGAAAGAAGGAGTGGTGGTGAGGACATCGCTCGGCCCTCCAAACTCCTCCAGAATATCCTTCTCGGCAAACTGCGAATAACGATATTCGAGACCGACAGTTACGTTGTTGGTCACGGCCGCTTCCAAACCACCACCGACCGAGAAGCCGCTCGAGCCCCAATCGATGATGTCGCCGATGGGTGAAGATGCGTTCAGATCGAAATGCTGCCAGCTGTAACCGCCAAGCACATAGGCGAGGGTTGATTCGTTGACCTTCAAACCGACCCGGCCCAGCACATCGAAACCATAGTCGGTGTCCAGATTAATGGACCCGCCGGGCACTTCCAGCTCCGAGGTCATGCCGGAGTAGCGAGCATCAACCATAACGCCGGCAACCCAGCTGCCGAAGTCATGATCGTAGCCGGCGTTCAATTCGCCAAACACGCCTTCGCCGCCGATACCGTTGAACTCCAGGTCGCCAAGCGGCGGAACATTGATCTGATGCACCGACGCACCCGCGCCGCCCGCACCGCCGATATAGAAGCCGGTCCAGTTGTAGGTAGGTGCCTCAAAGGAAGAGACACCGCCATTCTGGGCGCCAAAACGATAATTGGCTGCTACCTGGAACGTGTGACGCGATGTATCGAGGTTGATTGCGCCATCCGGTACACCGAACTCGGAAAGGACATCATCGTTGGTGCTGAATTGCGTAAAACGATATTCGGTTTTGATGGTCCAGTTGCTGTTGATGGCCGTCTCGACGCCGGCTCCGACGAAGTAGCCGCTCTGGTCCCAGTCGAAGTCAAAACCTGCGCTCGTGTCAAATTTGTATTTCTGCCATGAATAGCCACCAAGGACATAGCCCAAAGTGTTTGGCGTGAAGAGGTAGCCTGCCCGCAAGCCAGCGTCGAAACCATAGGTCTCTTTGACCGATGCGTCGAATCCAGCAACGTCGAGGGAGGTTTCGATGTTGCCGGCATGAGCGTCCAGAAGTCCGCCGATCAGGAACCGCGGCGCCACCATATAGTCATACCCAACGGTGAGTTCACCGTACAGGCCTTCGCCACCAATACCGTTGAACGACACCCCAGGAATGAAGTCGCTGCTCAACTCGTGGACGTTCGCCCCGGCGCCAACGCCAAAGCCGACGTAGATGCCACTCCAGTTGAAGCCCGCCGTCTCCACGACCGGTTCGACCACGTCGGCGGCATGAGAGACCGACCCAAGCGCCAGAACAGAAACTGCGCCGAGAAGAAGAGATTTCGTGAATTTTCTGCTGATCATTACCCTGCCCCTGGTGAACCCGACATCTACGTAGCATCGGCTCATTGTGGCGGCTGTAACAAAAAAGCCACAGAAAGAGCACATTGCATCAAACGGGCACCAGATGCGGGCAAGACCGGCTGTAGACCGAGAAAATTGCCTGTGAACAAGCAGCCGCCGACAGCATCGGCGACTCATCAGGAACAAACGGTTGGAAATCAGGCCGCGAGAACGGCCTTCGGCTCGACCAGTTCGTAACCGAGCGCTTCGGCCACCGCGCGATTCGTTATCTTGCCCTTGTGGACGTTCAGTCCGTTGCGCAGATGGTGGTCGTCTACCAGCGCCTTGAGGCCCTTGTCGGCGAGCTGCAGGCCATAGTGCAGCGTAGCATTGTTGAGCGCGTGGGCCGAGGTGACCGGCACCGCACCCGGCATGTTGGCGACGCAATAATGGATGATGCCGTCGACTTCATAGGTCGGCTCGGCATGGGTGGTGGCGTGCGAGGTCTCGAAACAGCCGCCCTGGTCGATGGCGACGTCGACCAGCACGGCACCTTTCTTCATGCCCGACAGCATTTCGCGCGTCACCAGCTTGGGCGCTGCTGCCCCCGGGATCAGCACGGCGCCGACGACTATGTCAGCCGAAAAACATTCTTCCTCCAGCGCCTCGACGGTCGAGTAGCGGGTGTGAACGCGGCCGCCAAAGATGTCGTCGAGCTGACGCAGGCGCGGGATCGAGCGGTCGATAATAGTGACGTCGGCGCCGAGGCCGGCCGCCATCCGTGCGGCATGCAGGCCGACAACGCCGCCGCCGAGCACGGTGACCTTGCCGGGGAGCACGCCGGGCACGCCGCCAAGTAGCACGCCGCGGCCGCCATTGGCCTTTTGCAGCGCCGTGGCGCCCGCCTGGATCGACAGGCGGCCGGCAACTTCCGACATCGGCGCCAAGAGCGGCAGGCCGCCGCGCTCGTCGGTGACCGTCTCGTAAGCTATCGCGGTCACGCCGGAGGCCAACAGGCCCTTGGTTTGCTCCGGATCCGGGGCAAGATGTAGATAGGTATAGAGGATCTGGCCGTCGCGGAGCTGAACCCATTCGCTGGGCTGCGGCTCCTTGACCTTCACGATCATGTCGGACTTGGCAAACACGTCGGCTGCCGTCTTGGCGATCGTGGCGCCGGCAGCGCGATACGCGTTGTCATCGGCGCCGATGCCTGCACCGGCGCCGGTCTCGACCAGCACTTCATGGCCATGCGCGACATATTCGCGGACCGAGCCCGGTGTCAGGCCGACGCGGTATTCGTGATTCTTGATTTCCCGGGGGCAACCGACGCGCATCTTTTTTCTCCTGATCCGGCCCTTTGGGGCTCGTTCCCTGTCTAGAAATAGTGAACCACGAATCGCTCGATAAGTGTTTGCGAATGCGCTTGCCTGAGAGGCGACTCTTCGATAATCGTTGCGCAAAACATTGCAATTGTCGCAGGAACTCGCAAAAATGCCGCTCGACAGGATTGATATTGCCATTCTTGAGACGTTGCAGAAGGATGGGCGGATACCCAATGCAGCGCTCGCCGAGAAGGTCGGCCTATCGCAGTCGGCCTGTTCGCGGCGGCTGGACAATCTGGAGAAATCCGGAACCATCCGCGGCTATCACGCCCGGCTGTCCAACGCTGCACTTGGGCACCAGATGACGGCGATCGTGCATATATCGCTGTCCGGGCAATTCGAGAAGACGTTGTCGGATTTCGAGGCGGCGATAAAGCGCTGCCCGAACGTCCTATCCTGCCATTTGATGTCGGGCGAATATGACTACATCCTGCGCATAGCGGCAAAGGATCTCGTCGACTACGAACGTATCCACAAGGAGTGGCTGTCGGCAATGCCGCATGTGACGAAGATCAATTCGTCTTTTGCCTTGCGCGAAATCGTCGATCGCACGGCCGTGGGAATGAAACCTGAACTCGCCTAGGCCCGAACTCGCCTAGGTGTTGACTGCCTCGGTCACCACACGGTCCATCGGAATGTCGTGTGGCTGCGGGTAGATGCTGACGATGCGCTGCAGTTCGTAGCCGACGCCGATGACCAGCGGCTTGAAGGGCATCGCGGCAAGCGTACGATCGAAGAAGCCGCCGCCATAGCCCAGGCGAAACTGCTCAGGATCGATGCCGACAATCGGCGAAATGACTATGTCGGGTAACACCGGATCGCCGTCAGCCGGTATCGGGATATTCCAGACGCCCTTCTCTAGCCGGTCTCCGTGGGTATAGGCGCGAAAGACAAGCGGCCGGTCTTTCTCGACGACGACGGGCAACGCCGTGCGCCCGCCCCGCGCGTTGACGGTTTCCATCCACGGGCGCAGGTCCGGCTCGCCGCGAAACGGCCAATAGAGGCTAACCACGCGGCCGGCGACGTCACCGATCACCGCGTCGAGCCCTTCGGCAATGCGCTGCGACATGGCTGCGCGCGTGTCGGCTGAAACGGCAAGGCGGGATGCGATCAATCGCTGGCGCTCGGCCTTGCGCCAGCGCCTTACGTCGGTCCAGTCGGATAGCGGAGCTTGGAACTCCGGGTCGAGCTCGTGCATAAAACAAGGCGGGGAGGCGTACTGCGCTGAGCCTTCGTCTTCATCCCTAGCCATGCTTCACCTGCAATATACAGTTCCAACCAAGTCGTATCGTGGACGCAGGCTATATCTGGGAACGAGTCTGCAGCATGCGTATTCACGACATCAAGAGACGACTCCCAGTTAGTTGCAGCGCAGGCATTGCTGCACTGCACAAGGACACTTACATCAGCCTTGGCGAGAGGGATGAGTGAGATGAACACAACCAACCATCACGTCGTCGTCGTGGGCGCCGGATTCGGCGGTCTCGAATTCACCCGCGCACTTGCCGGCGCGCCGGCGCGCATCACCATGATCGACAGGCGTAATCATCACCTCTTTCAGCCACTACTCTACCAGGTGGCGACGACGGCGCTGGCCACCTCCGAAGTGGCCTGGCCGATCCGCCATCTCCTGCGCAAGCGCGATGATGTGACGACGCTGCTCGCCACCGTTACCGGCATCGACCGCACCGGCAAGCGCGTGCTGCTGCAGGACGGTGGCACGGTCGCTTACGACACGCTTGTGCTGGCGACCGGCGCGCGGCACGCCTATTTCGGCCATGACGAGTGGGAACCGTTCGCCCCGGGCCTGAAGACGCTGGAGGACGCCACCACCATTCGACGGCGTATTCTTTTGGCTTTCGAGCGGGCCGAACGGGAAACCGATCCCGCCAAGCGTCAGGCATTGCTGACGCTGGCGATCGTCGGCGGCGGGCCGACCGGCGTGGAACTGGCCGGCACCATTGCTGAGCTGGCGCACGACACGCTGCGCGGTGAGTTCCGCAACATCGACACGCGGCAGACGCGTGTGGTGCTGATTGAGGCCGGCGACCGCATCCTCTCCAATTTCGCTCCCGAACTCTCCGGTTATGCAACGAAGGCGCTCGAAAGGCTCGGCGTGACCGTCGAACTCGGCCGGGCGGTTACGCGCTGCGATGCCGAGGGTGTCGTCTTCGGCGACACACACTTGCCGGCCAGGACAATCCTGTGGGCGGCGGGCGTCGCCGCTTCGCCGGCCGCCGAATGGCTCGGCGCGGCAGCGGACCGCGCGGGCAGGGTGCTTGTCGAGCCCGACCTGAGTGTGCCGGGAAACCCGGAGATTTTCGTCATCGGTGACGCAGCGCACGTCCTGCGGCCGGATGGCCGGCTGGTGCCGGGCGTCGCGCCGGCCGCCAAGCAGCAGGGGCGGCACGTCGCCGCGACGATCAAGGCAAGGCTTGCCGGTGACGCGACACCGCGTCCTTTCAGCTACAGGCATGACGGCGATCTGGCGACGATCGGCAAGCGCGCCGCGGCCATCGATTTCGGCTGGATCAAGCTCACCGGCCGGCTTGCCTGGTGGCTGTGGGGCTTGGCGCATATCTACTTCCTGATCGGCTTTCGTAACCGGCTTGCGGTTTCCCTGAGCTGGCTATGGATCTACTTCACCGGTCAGCGCAGCGCGCGGTTGATCACCCAGGGCGACGACGATAAGGGCTGATTGTTCGCTGCCGGACATTCATCGGCGCGTCACCTCCTCTTGATGGAATCGGCTTCTGGACTCGGCTGGATTTCGGCGCGAAGCTTTGCTTAGGGCAGGACTTGTCACGTCGTGGAAGAAGGAGAAAACGAATGTCCCAACTGCGCCACCTCGTCTCACGCCGCGATTTCCTCGCCGGCGTTGCCGCCAGCGGAGCGCTGATCATGCTGCACCCGTTCTCCGCCCGTGCTCAAGCCAATCAGGCGCATCTGAGAATTATGGAGACGACCGACATCCACGTGAATGTGCTGCCTTACGATACTACGCCGACAAAGCCAACGACACGATGGGGCTGTCGCGAACGGCATCGTTGATTGAAGCCGTGCGAAAGGAAGCAACCAACGCGATGCTGGTCGATAATGGCGACCTTCTACAAGGCAACCCGATGGGCGACTACATCGCCTACGAGAGAGGGATGAAGGATGGCGATCTGCATCCGGTCATGAAGGGCATGAACCTGCTCGGCTACGAATGCTCGACGCTCGGCAACCACGAGTTCAACTATGGCCTGTCGTTCATGGACAAGGTGCTGGCCGGCGCCAATTTCCCGTTCGTCTGCGCGAACCTGATCCGCGGCACCGAGCTCGCCGCGAACCCGCGCGACGACAAGCTCTATCTCAAGCCGTATGTCATCCTCGACAGGAAGATCAAAGACGGATCGGGCGCCGAGCAACCGATCAGGATCGGCATCATTGGCTTCGTGCCGCCGCAGATCATGGTCTGGGACCTGAAAAATCTCGAAGGCAGTGTCAAGACGCGCGACATCGTCGAGGCGGCCAAGGCGTGGGTGCCGCAAATGAAGGAAGAAGGCGCCGACATCGTCATTGCGCTCTCCCATTCCGGCATCGACGTGAAGCAAAGCGACATGATGGAGAATGCCTCCGTCTTCGTGGCAGGTGTCGAAGGCATCGATGCGGTGTTCACCGGCCACCAGCACCTCGTCTTCCCTGGCAAGAAGGACTTTCAGTTGCTGGAAGCCGTCGATCCGGCGAAAGGCACGCTGCAAGGCAAGCCCGCCGTTATGGCCGGCTTCTGGGGCTCGCATATGGGGCTGATCGATCTGTTGCTGGAGCGCGACGGATCGACATGGAAAATCGTCTCGGCGACCTCTGAGGCCAGGCCGATCTTTGAGCGGGTCGACAAGACGAACAAGCCGACCGTCGCGGACGACCAGCGCATCGTCGACGCGCTCAAACAGGATCACGAGGCGACGCTCGCCTATGTGCGCCGGCCTGTCGGCAAAACCTCGGCGCCGCTCTATTCCTATTTTGCGCTGGTCGCCGACGATCCATCGGTCCAGATCGTCAGTCAGGCGCAGACCTGGTACTTGAAGGACATCCTGAAGAACACCGAGTGGAAGGATATGCCGCTGCTGTCGGCAGCGGCACCGTTCAAGGCGGGTGGGCGCAACGGCGCCGACTACTACACCGACGTGCCGGTGGGCGATATCGCCATCAAGAACGTCGCCGACCTCTACCTCTATCCAAACACGGTGCGCGCCGTCGAAATCACCGGAGCGGAGGTGAAGGAATGGCTGGAAATGTCGGCCGGCATCTTCAACCGGATCGAACCGGGCAAAGCCGACCAGGCGCTCATCAACACTGACTTCCCATCCTATAATTTCGACGTGATCGACGGCGTCACCTACAAAATCGATCTGTCGCAGCCACCGAAATATGATTCGAAGGGCGGGCTGGTGAATGCTGGCTCGAACCGCATCATTGACTTGATGTTCAACGGCAATCCAATTGATCCCAAGCGGAAATTCGTCGTCGCCACCAACAACTACCGAGCCGGCGGCGGAGGCAATTTCCCGCAGATCAATGCCTCGAAGATCATCTACGAAGCGCCCGACACCAACCGCGATGTGATCGTGCGTTATATCGTCAGCAAAGGCACCATCAATCCGTCGGCGGACGCCAACTGGTCGTTTGCGCCACTACCGGGAACCAGCGTCGTATTCCAGACCGGCGCCAGGGCAAAGGATTTCATTGCGCAAGTGACGTCGCTGAAGATCGAGCCGGCGGGCGAGGGCGAAGCAGGGTTTGCCAAGTACCGCATCACTCTCTAGGTGAGGATTTGAGCGTCGACTCGAAACTGTCTCAGCGCTAAGATACTGTCCGGTATGGCAAACCTTTTTCCAGCAGATGGCCTTGTCACCCACGTGGTGCGAAACGCCGCTTGATGGCAGGCATGACCAGATCCAGTGCGTCCGTCGAAATCCCACCGGAATAATCGTCCGGCAGTTGGTCGATCGAGGCTGGGTCGTCGAGGCCTTGTGAAAAGCCGCCGCCGGAATAGGGACCGAGCAGGTAGACATGGCTGCCGACACCGTCCATACGGTCGAGAAAACGGTCCGGCCAGCCCCACATCCACTTTGCGATATTGACGGGGATGAGCAAAGTGCCCTGGCGGCAGGCATCAGGAACGTAGCCGCTCCAGCCGAGCGCAGTGTAGCGAAGAATGCAGCGCGTCAGGGATGCGCGGCTCAGCGTGTGCGTATCCGGCAACGCTGCCTTGACCGCGTCCATAGGCCTGTCGCCGCCATAGACCGTCAGATTGGCGCGCTCGGCCGGCGTCAATGTGGCGAGCCAGGCAGCCAGCATCTCGCCTTCCTTGGGATCGTTGCTTTTGACGTTGATGTTGAAGCGTCGGTTCGGGAAGCGCTGCAAGACTTCATCCAGCGACGGCATCATGCCGACACCCTTGCCGCGAAACGGAAAGGTCTTGCCGCCATCGGCAGTGTAGCCATAACCAATATCGAGCGCCTTCAATTCGGACATTGCATGGCTGCGCGTTTGACCCTTGCCGTCGGTGCGACAATCCAGCGTCCAATCGTGGAAGACGGCGAACTTGCCGTCCGTGGTAGGATGGACATCAAGTTCGAGCGCGTCCGCACCGAGCGCGAAGGCGGCTTCCATCGACGGTATCGTGTTCTCGAGGAGGGAATGGCGCGGCGTCAGCATGCGAGCGGCCGTGCATGTTTCCGATCCGAGGTTCGTACGGTCGAAATCCTGAGCCAGGCCGCGATGCGCAAGCACCGAAGGGGTGCCGGCCGGCCGGCTCGAAAGCAGCGAGGTGTTGTTGAGCCAGATGCCGCCTGCAGCGACAAGAATTGCAACGAGGGAGATCGTCCGTCTGCGCATGATATGATTTCCCATTGGCCGTTATGGCCGCATCCTGCGTCACGATCGGACTTTTTGACGGCCGGGCAGATCAAACGGCCGCTAAAGATTCCCGGGGAGGGTCCCCAGCAGCGTTGGAATCGTTATGGTTGCAGCCGTCCATATGCGCTAGTTTTAGTCATGCGCTATGTCATCGTCATCACGACCGTCACCTTTTTCCTGATCTGGGACGGCATTTACAACCAAGGCCGCTACCTCGACAGGACGGTCAGGGAGGTGACCCGCATCGTGCACTATGTAACCAGCATGGTGTAGTTTCTCTTCGCTGCTACGGTTCGCAGACGCGACAAACCTGCCGATTGACGGCACGCTGCCGCTGACACAAAAGAACGCCGGTCCAACGGTCGAGGAGGCTGGGTTGATCCGGCATATCGTTTTCTTCAGCGCACGGCATAAAGCGGATGTCGAGGCAGTGCGCACGGGCCTCCTTGAGCTTGGCAAGATACCTCATTCGCGTCATTTCGAGGTAACGCTCAACACCAAGGTCGACCCGCTCTCGGATGAGATCGATGTGGTCGTCTACGCCGAGTTCGAGGACGAAGCGGCGCTCGCCGCCTACAAGGCGCATCCGCTCTATGCAGAGACGACCAGCCGGGTCAAACCGCTACGCGAATTGCGTTATTCGGCCGACATCGTTGCAAGGTGACGAGCCGCCGTCCACTACCCGCTGATAGTGGTCTTGCCGCTGAGGCGTCGGCCAAGCCCTTGAACCATTTTCAGGAATGAGGCACATCGCGCGGACATGACCGAGAACACCTCCGCAAGGCCTCATCCGCTCGATCACTTGGTGCTGCCGACCGCGAGCCTCGATATTGCGCGGGCGCGCTTGACCCTGCTTGGCTTTACCGTTGCCCCGACAGGTATCCACCCTTTCGGAACGGAAAACTGCTGTGTCTTCCTCACCGACGGCACCTATCTCGAGCCGCTCGTGGTCGCCGACAGACAGGCCGTGGCAAAGGCGATCGCGAACCGCAATGTCTTTGTCGCGCGTGATCGCACCTATCGCGAAGAAAACGGCGATGAAGGATTTTCTGCCGTGGCGCTGGGCACCGAAAGCGCCGCCGCGGACTACGCGCGCTACATGGAAGCCGGTCTGTCGGCGGGAGACGCGCTAAGCTTTTCGCGCGCCTTCACCGATGCGACGGGAACGAGCGAAACCGCATCGTTCAAACTGGCCTTCGCGGCTACAGGCAAGGCAACGGACGCTTTTCTCTTCGCCTGCGAGCGGATCAATGCGCCGAACATCGACCGCACTGCGTTGCAGGTCCACGCTAATGGCGCAACCGGCATTGTCGAAGTCGTAGCAGTCACTGGCGAACCTTTCGAACAAGGCCGCTTGATTTCGATCGCAGCCGGAATCGAGGCGCAGGGCGGCACTGTCTATGAGCTGCCGAATGCCGTTGTAACCATTCTGGATCCTGCAGCCTATTCGGCACGCTTCGGCATTCCTGCCGGCGCGCCATCTGAACTCCGCTTTGCTGGGATCGTCTTTTCGATTAGGCACGCCGACGCCGTCGCCAAGCTGCTTGCAGCCAATTCCGTCGAACACCACACGCGCGGCGGTGATATCATCGTGCCGCCGGCGCCAGGGCAGGGCGCCGCCTTCATTTTCCGGGAGATCGCATGAACAAGCTCAATCCACTGATGCCGAACTCTTCCGTTGCGGTCGGCAAAGTCATTTTCGGCAACAGCGCGCCCTTATCGCTGATCGCCGGTCCATGTCAGCTGGAATCGCGGCAGCACGCTTTCGACATGGCCGGTGCGCTAAAGGAATTGACTGAAAGGCTCGGCATTGGGCTCGTCTACAAGACCAGCTACGACAAGGCCAATCGCACCTCGCTTGGCGGCACGCGCGGCGCGGGGCTTGAAGCGGCAATGCCTATCTTCGACGACTTGCGCAAGAATTTTGTGCTGCCGATCCTGACTGACGTCCACACTGAGGAACAATGCGCGATCGTCGCTCCGCATGCCGATATCCTGCAGATTCCTGCCTTCCTCAGCCGCCAGACCGATTTGCTGATTGCTGCGGCAAGAACCGGCAAGGTGGTCAATGTGAAGAAGGGCCAATTCCTCGCGCCGTGGGACATGAAAAACGTCGTCGCCAAGATCATCGGCTCCGGCAACGCCAATGTCTTGGTGACCGAGCGCGGCGCATCCTTCGGTTACAACACCCTGGTGTCCGACATGCGGGCGCTGCCGATCATGGCCGAGATCGGTGCGCCGGTGATTTTCGATGCCACCCATTCCGTGCAGCAGCCGGGTGGGCAGGGCGGTTCGTCTGGAGGCGACCGGCGCTTTGTCGAGACGCTGGCGCGCGCGGCCGTCGCGGTTGGCGTCGCCGGCGTCTTCATCGAGACGCACCAGGACCCCGACAACGCGCCTTCCGACGGTCACAACATGGTGCCGCTAAAGGATCTTCCCGCATTGCTTGAACGACTGATGGCCTTCGATCGCATCGCCAAGAGCGTGGGTTGAACCAGCAGTTGCGCCACAGCAGCGTCGTCAGGAAAACTTTGAAGAATTTCGAACCCGCCTGGAACCTTAGCCCGCGGCCCTCATTGTCAAAATCTAATGTCAACGACGACGAGGAGAATACCATGACGACCCAGACGGGACACACCGAAGCCATCGCCGCTTCGCGGGTTATCGGCACATCGGTCTACAACACGGAAGGCACTCATATCGGCGACATCGAGGACGTCATGCTCGACAAATTGTCGAACGGAATCATGTTTGCCGTCATCGGTTTTGGCGGATTTGTCGGCATTGGCGAGAAATACCACGCCATTCCGTGGGCGAGCCTTGATTATGACGAGAACAAGGGTGGCTATGTCGTGCCGTTCACCAAAGACCAGCTGATGGCCGCTCCTTCTTACTCGATCAACGAGCTGACCGGCGCCGACGGCGAGGCCGCACGTGACGCCTCATACAACTACTACAAGGTCGAGCCTTACTGGCATTGACCTTACTGGCACTGACTAAGTCTCCTGGAATCAAAAAAGGCCCCCGGGAAATCGGGGGCCTTTCGATGTGGCGGGTTGCTACTGCGCAATCTGCAGGGCCGGCAAAGGCGACGATCCCTGCGGGGGTTGCTGATTGTCGCACGACGTCAGGAACGCAGCCGCGATCAGGAACAAACTCACAATACCGCTCAACTGGGACATGGCGAAACTCCTCCTGTTTCGCCCCGCGCGACAACAGCCATAAACCAGAAACCGGCATGCGGCCTATGACAAATGATGACAGTGTTTTGTGCTTCGTGAGTCCCAAGAGCGGCAATGGGCGCGGGGCAATATTTGCAACTGCCCCGATTGCGTTTTGCGGCGCTTTGGCTAAGAGGTGCGCGACGCTTCAATCGATCAATCGGGGACATCGCAATGACGGCCATCATCGACATTGTCGGGCGTGAAATCCTGGACAGCCGCGGAAATCCGACCGTCGAGGTCGACGTCGTGCTCGAAGATGGCTCGATGGGTCGCGCCGCGGTGCCGTCCGGTGCCTCTACCGGCGCGCATGAGGCGGTCGAACTGCGCGATGGCGGCCCCCGCTATCTCGGCAAGGGCGTGCTCACGGCGGTCGAGGCGGTGAACGGCGAGCTGTTCGAGGCGATCGGCGGCATGGAGGCAGAGAATCAGATCCATATCGACCAGACCATGATCGAGCTCGATGGTACGGCCAACAAGAGCCGGCTCGGCGCCAATGCCATCCTCGGCGTGTCGCTGGCGGTGGCCAAGGCCGCGGCCGAAGCGGCCGACCTGCCGCTCTACCGTTATGTCGGCGGTACCAAGGCCCATGTGCTGCCGGTGCCTATGATGAATATCATCAATGGCGGCGCGCATGCCGACAACCCGATCGATTTCCAGGAATTCATGATCCTGCCGATCGGCGCGCCGACGCTGCGCGACGGCGTGCGCTGGGGCTCGGAGATCTTTCATACGCTGCGAAAGAAGCTGAAGGACGCCGGCCATAACACCAACGTCGGCGACGAGGGCGGCTTTGCTCCCAACCTGAAGAGTGCGCCGGCCGCGCTCGACTTTATCATGGAATCGATCGAGCAGGCTGGCTTCAAGCCTGGCGAGGAGGTTGCGCTAGGTCTCGACTGCGCGGCGACCGAATTCTTCAAGGATGGCAACTACGTCTATGAAGGCGAGAGGAAAACCCGCGACCCGAAGGCACAGGCCAGATATCTGGCCAAACTTGCTGCCGACTACCCGATCATCACCATTGAGGACGGCCTGGCGGAGGATGACTGGGACGGTTGGAAAATACTGACCGATCTCATCGGCAAGCAAACGCAGCTGGTTGGCGACGATCTGTTCGTCACCAACACGGCGCGGCTGCGCGACGGCATCCGCATGGGTGTCGCCAATTCGATCCTGGTCAAGGTCAACCAGATCGGCTCGCTTACCGAAACGCTCGACGCCGTCGAGACCGCGCACAAGGCCGGCTATACCGCGGTGATGTCGCACCGCTCGGGCGAGACCGAGGATTCGACCATCGCCGACCTCGCCGTTGCCACCAATTGCGGGCAGATCAAGACGGGCTCGCTGTCGCGCTCGGATCGCATGGCCAAGTACAACCAGCTCATCCGCATTGAGGAGGAGCTCGGCAAGCAGGCGCAATATGCCGGCAAGTCGATCGTGAAAAGCTGATTTCGAGAGAAAATCCGTGGCGGCGAGGGCGGGGACATTCCCGCCCTTTTTTGCTTCCTGGCTCTGAATCCAACAGGCTGTAACCGTCCATTAAGCACAATCGGGCGACAAAGGCGGCGTAGAGGATTCGGACCATGTGGACACGCCAGCACAAGCAAAGAAACACCGGCCGGCTGATCATCCCCTCGCTCTGCGTGGTGTTCCTGACTTATTTCGGTTTCCATGCCTATCATGGCGAGTTCGGCATCTATTCCAAGTATCAGCTCGAAGCTGAGACTGCCGAATTGCAGGGCAGGCTCGATACCGTCAAGGCACGTCGGATCGATCTCGAGCGCCGCGTTCAGCTGATGCATGAGGGCACGCTGGAGAAGGACATGCTGGACGAGCAAGCGCGCAAGGCGCTTAATCTGTCTCACGCCGACGAGATCACCATCATGTTGCCGGTCGCAAGATAACCCGATTTCAGTTAATCGGCGATATTTGCAATGATTTTAATTGCTTAGATGCATGACAGCCATGCGTTTTCGGCATGGCGAAAGCCTTCCCTGCATGTTAGCCTGCCTCAAATCGGTGGGAGAACTGATCTCCCTCGCTGTCCGCCAAGAGACGCCAACAGGGAGTGATGCATGGCCACCGCCACCAGAAAAGCGCCTGCCAAATCCAAATCAGACGGTAAAACGCCGGGCCTTTCCACCCCGAAGCCTGTTGAATTCACCAAAGACCAGGAGCTTGCCGCCTACCGGCACATGCTGCTCATCCGCCGCTTCGAGGAAAAGGCCGGCCAGCTTTACGGCATGGGCTTCATCGGCGGTTTCTGCCACCTCTACATCGGCCAGGAAGCGGTCGTTACCGGCATGAAGATGGCGCTGATCGATGGCGACCAGATGATCACCGCCTATCGCGACCATGGTCATATGCTGGCCATGGAGTTGTCACCGCGCGGCGTCATGGCCGAACTGACCGGGCGCCGTAGCGGCCTGTCGAGAGGCAAGGGCGGCTCCATGCACATGTTCTCCAAGGAGAAGCATTTTTACGGCGGCCACGGCATCGTCGGCGCGCAAGTGTCGCTCGGCACCGGCATTGCCTTCGCCAACCGCTATCGCGGCAACAACAATGTGACGCTGACCTATTTCGGCGATGGCGCCGCGAACCAGGGCCAGGTCTACGAAAGCTTCAACATGGCCTCGCTGTGGAAGCTTCCGGTGATCTACATCATCGAGAACAACCGCTACGCCATGGGCACCTCGGTCTCGCGCTCTTCGGCCGAGACGGATTTCTCGCACCGCGGCGCCTCCTTCAAGATTCCAGGCATCCAGGTCGACGGCATGGATGTGCGCGCCGTTAAGGCCGCCGGCGACCTCGCCGCCGAATGGTGCCGCGCCGGCAACGGGCCGCTCATTCTCGAAATGCAGACCTATCGTTACCGCGGCCATTCGATGTCGGATCCGGCAAAATACCGCTCCAAGGAAGAAGTGCAGAAAATGCGCTCCGAACGTGACCCGATCGAGCAGGTCAAGGCGCGGCTGCTCGACAAGAAATGGGCAAGCGAGGACGAACTCAAGGCCATCGACAAGGAAGTCCGCGACGTCGTCGCCGACGCCGCGGAATTTGCCCAGAACGACGCGGAGCCGGATCCGTCCGAGCTCTGGACCGACATCGTACTTTAACGAGAGGGCAAGGACATGCCGATCGAAATTCTCATGCCCGCCCTCTCGCCGACCATGGAAGAGGGTAATGTTTCCAAATGGTTGAAGAAAGAGGGCGACAAGGTCGCGGCGGGTGACGCCATTGCCGAGATTGAGACCGACAAGGCAACGATGGAAGTCGAAGCCGTGGACGACGGCACGCTTGCCAAGATCGTGGTTCCTGCCGGCACCGAGGGTGTCAAAGTCAACACGCTGATCGCCGTGCTGGCCGTCGATGGCGAAGACATCGACGAGGCAGGCGAAGGTATCGGCGAGGAGGCTGTTGAGTCGCAAGCGGAAGCGCCCGCGGCTGCTCCGCCCCCCGCGGCTGCTCCGGCCAAGAACGAAGCGGCAGCACCTGTTGCCGCCTCGCCCAAGCTGGAAATTGCCGCCGATCCCGACATCCCGGCCGGCACCGAAATGGTCTCGACCACAGTGCGTGAAGCCTTGCGCGATGCAATGGCGGAGGAAATGCGCCGCGACGGCGACGTCTTCGTCATGGGCGAGGAAGTCGCCGAGTACCAGGGCGCCTACAAGATCACGCAAGGCCTGTTGCAGGAATTCGGTCCGAGACGCGTGGTCGACACGCCGATCACCGAGCACGGCTTTGCCGGCGTTGGTGTTGGCGCGGCGATGGCCGGCCTGAAGCCGATCGTCGAATTCATGACCTTCAACTTCGCCATGCAGGCGATCGACCAGATCATCAATTCAGCCGCCAAGACGCTCTATATGTCCGGCGGCCAGATGGGCGCCCCGATCGTCTTTCGCGGCCCGAACGGCGCTGCTGCCCGCGTCGCCGCGCAGCATTCGCAGTGCTATGCCGCCTGGTACAGCCATATTCCCGGCTTGAAGGTGGTGATGCCTTATACCGCCGCCGACGCCAAGGGTCTGCTCAAGGCGGCGATCCGCGACCCGAACCCGGTCATCTTCCTCGAGAACGAAATCCTTTACGGCCACTCCTTCGACGTGCCGAAGATGGACGATTTCGTGCTGCCGATCGGCAAGGCGCGCATTCACAAATCCGGCAAGGACGTGACCATCGTCTCGTTCGGCATCGGCATGACCTACGCGATTAAGGCCGAGGCGGAGTTGCGTGGCATGGGCATCGATGCCGAGATAATCGACTTGCGCACCATCCGCCCGCTCGACTTCGACACGATCATCGCCTCGGTCAAAAAGACCAATCGCCTGGTGGTGGTCGAGGAAGGCTTTCCGCAGAACTCGGTCGGCGACCATATCGCCAATCAGGTCTCGCAGCGTGCCTTCGATTTCCTCGACGCACCGGTCATCACCATTGCCGGCAAGGACGTGCCGATGCCCTATGCAGCGAACCTCGAAAAGCTGGCGTTGCCCAATGTCGGCGAGGTCGTCGAGGCGGTCAAAGCCGTCACATATCGCTGAGCAGGGCGGAGGACAAAATGCCTATCAACATCACCATGCCGGCGCTGTCGCCCACAATGGAAGAGGGCAACCTTTCCAAGTGGCTGGTCAAGGAAGGCGACAAGGTCTCGCCGGGAGACGTGATTGCCGAGATCGAGACCGACAAGGCAACGATGGAAGTCGAAGCCGTCGACGAAGGCACGGTCGCCAAGCTGGTGGTTCCGGCGGGCACTGAAGGCGTCAAGGTCAATGCGCTGATCGCGGTGCTGGCGGCTGAGGGGGAGGATGCGGCGGCCGCCGCGAAAAGCGGTGACGGCGCTGCGCCGGCAAAGGCTGAGGCTCCGAAAGCGGACGCCTCCAAAGCTGAAACACCAAAGCCCGAAGCGCCGAAGCAGGAGCCTGCCGCACCTGCAGCTAAGGCGGAAGCGGCGCCGGCCGCCAACGGCCATGCAAACGGTGAGCGCATCTTCGCCTCGCCGCTGGCCCGGCGCATTGCCAGCGAAGCTGGTATAGATGTCGCGGCGCTGACCGGCTCCGGCCCTCACGGCCGCGTGGTAAAGGCCGACGTCGATGCCGCGATTTCCAGTGGCGGCGCCAAGGCGGCACCAGCAGCAAAAGCGGCGCCCGCCGGCGCTGCGGCACCTGCGACCGCAGCACCCAAGGCGATGCCGGACGAGCAGGTGCTCAAACTGTTTGCCGAAGGCTCCTACGAGCTGATCCCGCACGACAATATGCGCAAGACCATTGCGCGGCGGCTGGTCGAGGCCAAGACCACCATTCCGCATTTCTATCTGACGCTCGACTGCGAACTCGATGCACTTCTGGCCCTGCGCACACAGATCAATGCGGCCGCCCCGGTGAAGAAGACCGAGAAGGGCGAAACGCCGGCCTACAAGCTGTCGGTCAACGACATGGTCATCAAGGCTCTGGCCATGGCGCTGATGGCGGTTCCGGACGCCAATGCGTCGTGGACAGAAAACGCCATGATCAAGCACAAGCACGCCGATGTCGGCGTTGCCGTGTCGATCCCCGGCGGCCTCATCACCCCCATCATCCGGCGTGCCGACGAAAAGACGATGTCCGTCATCTCCAACGAGATGAAGGATCTTGCCGGCCGCGCCCGCAGCCGCAAGCTGAAGCCGGAAGAATATCAGGGCGGTACCACGGCGGTGTCCAATCTCGGCATGTTCGGCGTCAAGGATTTTTCTGCCGTCATCAACCCGCCGCATGCGACGATCCTGGCGGTCGGCGCCGGCGAGCAACGCGCGGTGGTGAAGAACGGCGAGATCAAGATCGCAACAATCATGTCGGTGACGCTGTCGACCGATCACCGCGCAGTCGACGGTGCGCTCGGCGCCGAGCTGCTCGTCGCCTTCAAGCGCATGATCGAAAATCCGATGGGCATGCTGGTCTAAGCAGGGAACAGGGCGGTGCGGAAATTCTACACCAGCCTTTTCGCCTCCATCCAATCCGGCTCGTAAACGATTATCGTACATTGGCTGTTCGGGCGGTAGCGATTGCGGATAGGTCTTTGTTGGAGGGGGGAAAACGCATGAAAACGGTCCTCTGCTATGGCGATTCGCTGACCTGGGGCTATGACGCGGCAAGCCTCGGCCGGCACCCGCTGGAAGATCGCTGGCCGAGCGTGCTGCAGGCGGCATTGGGCAGCGGCGTCGAGGTCGTTGCCGAAGGCCTGAATGGCCGAACCACCGCCTTCGACGATCACTTGGCCGGGGCGGACCGCAATGGCGCAAGGCTGTTGCCAACAATCCTGACGACGCACGCACCGATCGATCTGATCGTCGTCATGCTCGGCGCCAACGATATGAAGCCGTGGATTCACGGCAATCCTGTCGCGGCAAAGCAAGGCATGCAACGCCTGATCGATATCGTGCGCGGTCACGATTACCCGTTCAATTGGCCGGCGCCGCAGATCCTGATCGTCGCGCCGCCCGTAGTCAGCCGCACGGAAAACGCCGAGTTCAAGGAAATGTTCGCTGGCGGCGATGACGCGTCAAAGCGGCTGGCGCCGCAATATTCCGCCCTTGCCGACGAGGCCGGCTGTGGCTTCTTCGATGCCGGCACGGTGGCCAAAACCACGCCGCTCGACGGCGTCCATCTCGATGCCGAAAACACGCGGAACGTCGGGCAAGCGCTGGCGCCGCTCGTGCGCCTCATGTTGGAATTGTGAAGGAGAAAGCCGTGGCTGAGAACTACGACGTCATCATCATCGGCTCCGGCCCCGGCGGCTATGTCACTGCAGTGCGTTCGGCCCAGCTTGGCTTCAAGACGGCGATCGTCGAGCGCGAGCACTTGGGCGGCATCTGCCTCAACTGGGGCTGCATTCCGACCAAAGCGCTGCTGCGCTCCGCCGAGATCATGCACTATTCGGATCATCTGAAGGACTACGGCCTGAAGATCGATGGCAAGGTCGGCGTCGACACAGCCGCCGTCGTCGATCGCTCGCGAAAGGTCTCGCTGCGGCTCAACGGCGGCGTCGGCTTCCTGATGAAGAAGAACAAGGTCGACGTCATCTGGGGCGAAGCCAAGCTGACCAAACCTGGCGAGATCGTCGTGTCGAAATCGTCGAAGAAGCCGATGGAGCCGCAGCCGCCGGCGCCCAAGGGCGTCAAGGGCGAGGGCACCTATAGCGCCAAGCACATCATCCTGGCGACCGGCGCCAGGCCGCGCGCCCTGCCCGGCATCGAGCCTGACGGCAAGTTGATCTGGACCTATTTCGAGGCGATGGTGCCGAAAGAGATGCCGAAATCGCTGCTGGTGATGGGCTCGGGCGCCATCGGCATCGAGTTCGCCTCATTCTACCGCACCATGGGCGCCGAGGTGACGGTGGTCGAACTGCTGCCGGCTGTGATGCCGGTCGAGGACGCCGAGGTCTCGAAATTCGCGCAGAAGCAGTTCGAGAAGCAGGGCATGAAGATCATCCTAGAAGCCAAGGTGACCAAGGTCGAGAAGGGCACTAACTCGGTCACCGCGCATGTCGAGATGAAGGACGGCAAGGTCGAGAAGATCACCGCCGATCGCATGATCTCGGCCGTCGGCGTACAAGGCAATATCGAGAACCTCGGCCTCGAGACGCTCGGCGTGAAGACGGACCGCGGTTGCGTCGTCGTCGACGGCTACGGCAAGACCAATGTGCCGGGCGTCTACGCCATCGGCGACGTTGCCGGACCGCCGATGCTCGCCCACAAGGCCGAGCATGAGGGCGTGGTCTGTGTGGAAAAGATCGCCAATTTCCCCGGCGTGCATGCCATCGACAAGCTGAAGATCCCGGGCTGCACCTATTGCAATCCGCAAGTCGCCTCGGTCGGACTGACGGAAGCCAAAGCGAAAGCCGACGGAAAGGACATCCGCGTCGGCCGCTTTCAGTTCGCGGCAAACGGCAAGGCGATTGCGCTCGGCGAGGACCAAGGCTTCGTCAAGACCATTTTCGACAAGAAGACCGGCCAGTTGCTGGGTGCCCACATGGTCGGCGCAGAAGTAACCGAACTGATCCAGGGCTTCGTCGTGGCGATGAATCTGGAGACCACCGAGGAAGAGCTGATGCACACGATCTTCCCGCACCCGACGCTGTCGGAGATGATGAAGGAGAGTGTACTCGACGCCTATGGCCGCGCACTGAATGCATGATAAATTAGTTGGGCGAGTCTCACACGGAAGACACAAAGGAACTCGACGGCAGAGCAATTCGTTTCGCAGGCATCATCCATCATACAAGGAGAGGGCATATGGAAATGAACGGCGTGGGCTGGGTTGCAGCCATCATCATCGGCGGCCTGGCGGGATGGCTCGCCGAGATGGTCATGAAGAGCAATACCGGCATCCTCATGAACATCGTTCTCGGCATTGTCGGCGCAATCGTGTTGAACGCCATCTTGCAGGCCCTGAACATCGGCATCTTCGGCGTCGGCTGGATAGCCTATCTGATCACCGGCTTCATCGGTGCCTGCATTCTGATTGCGGTCGGACGACTGGTGCGCCGCTAACCTCTGTCGGCACTTGCTATGCGAAAAAGGCCACCGCGGCATGCGTGATCGCGGCCTTTTTCTTTTCGCCGAAAAGTCCTAGATGACGTGGGTAGAGCGAGCGCTGGACAAGCGCTTGCCAATGAGCCGGGTTTCACATGGTCACCGTCCTCGACACGATTGCCAATGCGCCGCGCCTGCGGCATCCCGAAAAGGCGCACAAGCCGGATCAGGACGTACTGCGCAAGCCTGACTGGATCCGCGTCAAGGCGCCGATGTCGAAAGGCTATGCCGAGACGCGCGAAATCGTGAAATCTCACAAACTGGTGACGGTTTGCGAAGAGGCGGGCTGCCCCAATATCGGCGAGTGCTGGGAGAAGAAGCACGCCACCTTCATGGTCATGGGCGAGATCTGCACGCGGGCCTGCGCCTTTTGCAATGTCGCCACCGGCATCCCGACCGCACTCGATCCCGACGAGCCGGCGCGTGTCGCGCATGCGGTCAAGCAGATGGGGTTGAGCCATGTCGTCATCACCTCCGTCGATCGCGACGATCTCGCCGATGGCGGGGCCCAGCATTTTGCCGATGTCATCCGTGCGATCAGGGCAGCGACCCCATCGACGACGATCGAAATCCTGACGCCCGATTTCCTGCGCAAGGACGGTGCACTGGAGATCGTCGTGGCGGCCAAGCCGGACGTTTTCAACCATAATCTCGAGACCGTGCCGTCTAACTATCTGACTGTTCGGCCGGGTGCGCGCTATTTCCACTCGATCAGGCTCTTGCAGCGGGTCAAGGAACTCGACCCCTCGATCTTCACCAAGTCCGGCATCATGGTCGGCCTTGGCGAGGAGCGGAACGAAATCCTGCAGCTGATGGACGATTTGCGTTCGGCCAATGTCGACTTCATGACCATCGGCCAATATCTGCAGCCGTCGAAGAAGCACCATCCGGTGATCCGCTTCGTCACGCCGGAGGAATTCAAGTCCTTCGAGACGATCGGCAAGACCAAGGGCTTCCTGCTGGTGGCGTCAAGCCCGCTGACGCGCTCGTCGCACCATGCCGGCGACGATTTCGCCAGACTACGCGCGGCGCGCGAAGCGTTTCTCAGGAAGTCCGCCTAACACACTGGTTTCATGCCACAATTCGAAGCCCATCGCCGCGTTGCGCATACGCCGGAGCAGATGTTCGCTCTGGTTGCCGATATCGAATCCTATCCGCAATTCCTGCCGCTTTGCGAGGCACTGACGGTTCGTTCGCGCAAGGAACGCGACGGACGCACCTTGCTCATCGCCGACATGAGCATCGGCTACAAGGCGATCCGCGAGACCTTTACCACGCAGGTGCTGCTGAAGCCGGACGAGAACGCCATCGATGTCAAATATATCGACGGCCCTTTCAAATATCTGAGCAATGTCTGGCGCTTCGACCCGGCGGACGGCGGCGGTTGCAACGTCTGCTTCTTTATCGACTACGAGTTCAAGAGCCGCATTTTGGGTGCGTTGATGGGAACCATGTTCGACCGCGCCTTCCGCATGTTCTCCGAGGCGTTCGAGAAACGGGCCGAAATCACCTACGGCGCGCCATCGGCAGCCTGATCCGCAGCGAGCGCGCGTAGACCCAGTTCAAGCGCATGCCGCACCGTCTCCCGGCGGATGAAATCACGGCCCTTGTCGGCGAACAGCTGGCATTCGCTGACTACCGGCCGGCCAGCCACGGCAACGCCGAACCAGACCAGGCCGACAGGTTTTTCCGCAGAGCCGCCGTCCGGACCGGCGATGCCAGTCACCGCCAGGGCGAGCCCGGCCGGCGAATGCGCCAAGGCTCCGGCCGCCATCTCCACCGCAGTCTCGCGCGAGACTGCGCCGTGCGCCTCGAGCGTAGCGGCCGAGACGCCGAGCATCTCGGTCTTGGCCTGGTTGGAATAGGTGATGAAGCCGCGATCGACCACCGCGGAAGAGCCGGCGATGTCGGTCAGCGCGGCGATGATCATGCCGCCGGTGCAGCTCTCCGCCGTCGCCAGCATGATGCCGCGCTGCTGGCAGGCCTGAAGCAGGGCATCTGCGAGATCGCTATTGCTCACTCGGGGACATCCCCTGGAAACACAACGCTGGCGGTCGCGATGGCCGCTATGCCTTCCTCACGGCCGACGAAGCCGAGCTTCTCATTGGTTGTCGCCTTGATCGAGATGCGATTGCGCGAAATTCGCAGCATTGCCGAAAGCGCTTCGGTCATTGCCTCGCGATGTGGGCCGACGCGCGGCGCCTCGCAGATCAGGGTGATGTCGGCGTTGGCAATGCGCCCGCCGCCCTCGCGCACCAGCTTCACCGCGTGTTCGACGAAGATGCGTGAAGCGGCCCCTTTCCACTGCGGGTCGGAGGGCGGGAAATGCGTGCCGATGTCACCGGCGCCGCAGGTGGCCAGCAGGGCGTCGGTCAAGGCATGGAGACCGACATCGGCATCCGAATGGCCGGATAACTTCCTGTCGTGTGGAATGGCGACGCCGCACAGGGTGACATGGTCGCCGGGCTCGAACGCATGGACGTCATAGCCATTGCCGGTTCGGATGTCCGGAAAACGTGCCCCCCCGGAAAGCCGCTGATCCGCCATCGCAATATCCCTTGCCCAGGTCAGTTTGACATTGTCCGGCGAGCCGGGAACGATCTTCACCGGAATATGCGCCCATTCGGCGATTGCCGCATCGTCGGTGAAATCCGCCTTGCCCAGATGATGAGCCTTTTCGTGCGCAGCCAGGATCGGCCAGAACGGAAAGCCTTGCGGTGTCTGTGCGGCATGGAGCCCGGCCCTGGACACTGTTTCGCCGATCATGCCTTCGGCCGTTTCGCGCTTCAGCGTATCAGCAACGGGCAAAGCAGGCAGCGCTCCCTGGCGCTCTTCAATGGCGGCGATCGTACGGTCTATCAGTTCCGCATCGACAAACGGCCGAGCCGCATCATGGATCAGGACCCGGCCCGGCGCATGGCTTCTCAACGCCAGCAGTCCAAGGCGGACGGACTCCTGCCGTGACGTACCGCCGGTGACCGCGACGACACGGTCGGCGTTCGCACCGGCCGCACGGCGAAAAAGCGCGCCGTCGTCGGCATGGATAGCAACGACGACAGCTCCAATTTTTGGATGCGTCAGAAAGGCGTCGAGCGTGCGTGCGATAACGGCGCCGCCGCCAATCTGCTGGTACTGCTTCGGCCCATTGGCCTGTCCGGCGCGCGCGCCGCGGCCGGCGGCAACGATGACCACCGCGACCTTGTCGTCCGCAGCTTGCTTTTCGCTCACATCTCTCATGCCGAGACGCTTAGCGCATGATCCCGAAAAGTGGTATCGCTTTCGGAAGACCCAGGATTGATGCGGTCCGGCGATCCTTTTTTTCCCAAATGCGCCTTAATGTCACGACATTGCGCGTTGCACATTGCCGTCGTTCTGGCTAGAGAATGTGCAGCAATCGAAGATGCTTGGTTTTTGTGCATGCCTGATGTGACCAAATTGGCTTCACCGCTGGACGTGGGTGGCGTGAGAATCCACAACCGCGTGTTTCTCGCGCCGATGTCGGGCATTACCGACGAACCGTTCCGGCAGCGCGCCCATGCGCATGGCGCCGGGCTGGTAGTTTCGGAAATGGTGGCGAGCGGTGAGCTTGCAAAGGGCAGGGCTGGCTCGGGCCTGCGCATCCGTCATTCCGGGCTGCCTGTCCACATGGTCCAGCTTGCCGGCCGCGAAGCGATGCACATGGCCGAGGGCGCGCGAATCGCGGTCGGCGAAGGCGCCGACATCATCGACATCAACATGGGCTGTCCGGCCAAAAAGGTGACGGGCGGCTATGCCGGTTCGGCACTGATGCGAGACCTCGACCACGCGCTGTCGCTGATCGAAGCGGTAGTCGGCGCGGTCGACGTGCCGGTCACGGTCAAAATGCGGCTCGGCTGGGACGAAGGCGCGCTCAACGCGCCGATGCTGGCGCGACGCGCCGAGCAGGCCGGGGTGATGATGGTGACGGTGCACGGCCGCACACGTTGCCAGTTCTATCAGGGCACGGCCGACTGGCGTGCCATCGCACGTGTCAAGCAGGCCGTCTCGATCCCGGTCGTTGCCAATGGCGATGTCGGCTCGCCGGCGGAGGCAGCGTCGATCCTCGACCAGTCCGGCGCCGACGCGGTGATGATCGGCCGCGCGCACTATGGCGCGCCTTGGACGGCCGGCAGCATTGTAGCGGCCGCGCTGGCCGAGCCGGTAGCCGGCATGCCGGCCAGCCCGCAAGCGCTGGGCGACTACGTCATTGCCCATTACGAAGACATGCTGACGCTCTATGGCGTGGAAAGCGGATTGCGCCAGGCGCGCAAGCATCTCGGCTGGTATCTCGACCGCCACGCCGGCGGCACAAGCGACGACCGGCGCAAGGCCATACTCACGTCTTTCGAGCCTGGGCGTGTCATTGCGTTGCTGCGTGACATGTTTTCAACCGCTCCCGAAGCGGCGAACCTGCGGAGTGCGGCATGAACGCCACCGTCACACAGAGCACGGATATGGCGGACGCCGCGCATATTGTGCTCAACACCATTCGCCGGCCGGTGATCATGGTCGATCCGCAAGGTTTCATCACCTTCGCCAATGCCGATGCCGAGGATTTTTTCCGGTCGAGCGCCACGATGCTCGCCCGCAACACGCTGCACAAGCTCATTCCTTTCGGCAGCCCGCTGCTGACGCTTGTCGACCAGGTGCGCGAGCGCCGGGCGCCGGTCAACGAATACCGGGTCGACGTGTCGTCGCCACGTCTCGGCATCGAGAAGGTGGTCGACCTCTACGTCGCACCAGTGACGGAATTTCCAGGCTCGGTCGTGGTGATGTTCCAGGAACGCTCAATGGCCGACAAGATCGACCGGCAGATGACGCATCGCGGCGCGGCACGCTCGGTTACCGGCCTCGCCGCGATGCTTGCCCATGAGATCAAGAACCCGCTGTCCGGCATTCGTGGAGCCGCGCAGCTGCTTGAACTGTCGGCGTCCGACGAGGATCGCGCACTGACCAGGCTGATCACCGACGAGACCGACCGCATTGTCTCGCTGGTCGACCGCATGGAGGTGTTTTCGGACGAGCGGCCGATCGACCGCTACCCTGTCAACATCCATGTCGTGCTCGACCATGTCAAAGCAATCGCCAAGAACGGTTTTGCCAAGCGGATCAAGATATTAGAGGATTATGATCCATCATTGCCTCCGGTCTTTGCCAATCGCGACCAGCTCATCCAGGTGTTTCTCAATCTGGTAAAAAATGCCGCCGAGGCGATCGGCAGCGATCCGCAGGGCGAGATCATGCTGTCGACCGCCTTCCGCCCGGGCATCCGTGTTTCCGTGCCCGGAACGCAGGACCGCGTGTCGCTGCCATTGGAATTCTGCGTGCGTGACAACGGTTCGGGTGTCTCCGAAGATATCCTGCCGATCCTGTTCGATCCCTTCATCACCACCAAGCCGAACGGCTCCGGTCTCGGTCTGGCGCTGGTCGCAAAGATCGTCGGCGAGCATGGCGGCATCATTGAATGCGAATCGACCCCGCGCGGCACCACTTTCCGCATCCTGATGCCGGCGTGGAAAGAAACCCAGTTTGGCACGGAAGACGACGGTGAAGGAGACCGCAAATGACCGTTCGCGGCAATATTCTCGTCGCCGACGACGATGCGGCCATCCGCACTGTCCTCAACCAGGCGCTTTCGCGCGTCGGCCACGACGTGCGTGTCACCTCCAACGCTTCGACGCTGTGGCGCTGGGTTGCGGCGGGCGAGGGCGATCTGGTTATCACCGATGTTGTCATGCCTGACGAGAACGCCTTCGACATGCTGCCGCGCATCAAGAAGGCGCGACCGGAACTGCCGGTCATCGTCATGAGCGCGCAGAACACGTTCATGACAGCAATTCGTGCCTCCGAAACCGGGGCCTACGAGTATCTTCCGAAACCGTTCGACCTGACGGAGCTGCTCAACATCGTCAACCGCGCTCTTTCCGAGCCGCGGCGGCCGAAGATCGATACGCGGGCCGACGAGCCGCCGGAAACGATGCCGCTGGTCGGCCGCTCGGCGGCCATGCAGGACATCTACCGCATGCTGGCGCGCATGATGCAGACCGACCTGACGGTCATGATCAGCGGCGAGTCGGGTACCGGCAAGGAACTGGTGGCGCGCGCGCTGCATGAATACGGCCGCCGCCGAGGCGGTCCCTTCGTCGCCATCAACATGGCGGCGATCCCGCGCGACCTGATCGAATCGGAATTGTTCGGGCACGAGAAGGGTGCCTTTACCGGCGCGCAGAACCGCTCCACCGGCCGTTTCGAGCAGGCCGAAGGCGGCACGCTCTTCCTCGACGAGATCGGTGATATGCCGATGGAAGCGCAGACGCGGCTGCTGCGTGTGTTGCAGCAGGGCGAATACACCACGGTCGGCGGCCGCACGCCGATCAAGACCGACGTGCGCATCGTCGCTGCCACCAACAAGGACCTGCGCACACTGATCAATCAGGGGCTTTTCCGCGAGGACCTGTTCTACCGCTTGAACGTTGTGCCGCTCAGGTTGCCGGCGCTGCGCGAGCGGTCGGAGGACATTCCGGACCTCGTCCGCCACTTCTTCAAGCTCGGCGTCAGTGAAGGCTTGCAGACCAAGCGCATTTCCACCGGCGGCATCGAGCTGATGAAGCGCTACCCATGGCCCGGTAATGTGCGCGAACTCGAAAACCTCATTCGCAGGCTGGCCGCACTGTATTCGCAGGACGAGATTTCCGCCGAGATCATCGAGGCGGAGTTGAAGACCGGCGAAAGGCCTGTCGTTCCAGGTGGCGGCAACCTCATTCCCGACGACCTTTCCATCGGCCAGGCGGTGGAGCATTTCCTGCAACGCTATTTTGCCTCGTTTGCCGGCGACCTGCCCCCGGCCGGGCTCTATCAGCGAATCCTCTCCGAGGTCGAATATCCGCTGGTCCTCGCCTCGATGACCGCAACGCGCGGTAACCAGATCAAGGCTGCCGAATTGCTGGGGCTCAACCGCAACACGCTGCGCAAGAAGATTCGCGAACTCGGCGTCAACGTCTACAAATCGTCCAGGCAGGTCTAGACGAATCCCTTTACGAGCGCTTTCCAGGGGATCGATTGCCGAAAGATTTCCGTCTCGGCCACACTTGTTGCATAATCGCCACAATGCGTTGCATACATCCGACGCAATCACTGGCTCTAGACGGCGACATGGCCCTGCACGCACCGACACTGAGCAAATCGCTTTTCAGCAATACGGGCGCGCGAGACGGTCGCCGGCTGCTTGCGCTGCCGGGCGTGATCGCCATTGCCGGTGCGCTGGTGACGGCAGCGATCTCCTTCGCCATTCTGGTCGGCGCGACGCCGATCACACCCGACGCGAGGACGACGCTGGCGCTGATTGCACTTAATGCGGCGTTCGTCCTGTTTCTGATCTTGCTGGTCGGCCGCGAGGTGCACCGCATCCTGATGGCACGACGACATGGCAAGGCTGCGTCGCGCCTGCATGTGCGCATAGTAGCGATGTTTGCCCTGGTCGCCGCCATCCCCGCGATCATGGTGGCGATCATCGCGTCGATCACGCTCGACATCGGCCTCGACCGCTGGTTCGAGATCCGCACCAAGACGATCGTCAATTCGTCGTTGTCGATCGCTGACGCCTATGTGCAGGAAAACGCGCGAAATCTTCAGGGCACGACGTTGTCGATGGCTTACGACCTCGACGCTTCGCGCACGCTTTACGGCCTCGATCGTACCGGTTTCCTCGACCTCATGAACAAGGAGGCGGTGGGTCGCTCGCTGGCGCACGCAGCACTCATCAAGCCCGATGGTTCCTTCGTCATGAGCGCCAAGACCGACGCGGACTTTGCCATGCCAGAGCCGCCTGAGGGCGCCGTGGCAAGCGCTGCAGACGGCAAGCCGGTGCTGATAGAACCGCGCACCCGTAACATCATGGGTGCCATCGTCAAGCTGCGCGAGATCGACGGCCTCTATCTTTACACCATCCGCCTCGTCGATCCCGAGGTGATCAAGGCGCGGCAGATCGTCAAATCCAACACAGCCGAATATCGCGGTCTCGAAGACAATCGCCGCACCTCGCAAGTGGCTTTCGCGCTTCCCTATTTGTCGCTGACGCTGATCATTATCCTGTCCGCCATCTGGACCGGCATTGCGGTGGCCGACCGCCTGGTGCGGCCGATTCGTCAGCTCATCGGCGCCGCCGACGAGGTCGCTACCGGCAATCTCGACGTAGCCGTGCCTGTCCGCCCCTCCGACGGTGACGTCGCCTCGCTCGGCGACACCTTCAACAAGATGCTGATGGAGCTGAAATCGCAGCGCAACGAGATCCTGTCGGCCAAGGATTTGATCGACGAGCGGCGGCGCTTTTCGGAGGCGGTGCTTGCCGGCGTCACCGCCGGGGTCATCGGCGTCGATCCATATGGCATCGTCACCATCGTCAACCGTTCGGCCGAAACGATGCTGGCCATATCCGCTCCGGCAGCGCTTGGGCAGAACCTTTCCGCGGTGCTGCCGCATGTCGGCCGCGTTTTCGAGATCGGCCGCAAATCGGGCAAGCCGGTCTATCGCGAACAGGTCACCTTCTATCGTGCCGGCACCGAACGGACCTTCAACGTGCAGATCACTATTGAAGCCGGCGACGACGGTTCGGAGGATTCGGAGGATAAGTCCTACGTCGTGACAGTCGACGACATTACCGATCTGGTCCAGGCACAGCGTTCCTCTGCATGGGCCGACGTGGCGCGGCGCATCGCCCACGAGATCAAGAACCCGCTGACGCCGATCCAGCTTTCGGCCGAGCGCATCAAGCGCCGTTACGGCAAGGTCATCACCGAGGACCGTGAGGTTTTCGATCAATGCACCGACACCATCATCCGGCAAGTGGAGGACATCGGCCGCATGGTCGACGAGTTCTCGGCGTTCGCCCGCATGCCGAAACCGGAAATGAAGGCAATCGATCTGCGCGATTCGTTGCGCGAGGCCTCGTTCCTGGTCGAAGTAAGCCGCGCCGACATCACCTTCGAGCGCGTCTTCGGCAATGAGCCGCTCAAAGGCACGTTCGACAGCCGCCTGATGGCGCAGGCGTTCGGCAACGTCATCAAGAATGCTGCCGAAGCCATCGACGGACTTGATGCAGAGGATCGTCCGCACGGCATAATCCGGATTCAAGCCGGGCGTCAGAATGGCGCGATTCGAATCGACGTCATCGACAACGGCAGGGGCTTGCCGCGCGAAAACCGGCAGCGCTTGCTCGAGCCTTACATGACGACACGCGAGAAAGGCACCGGGCTTGGCCTCGCTATCGTCAAGAAGATCGTGGAGGACCATGGCGGGCGACTCGAATTGCACGATGCACCAGCGGACTTCCACGATGGGCGGGGTGCAATGATCAGCATCATCCTGCCGGTTGCCGCCACAGTTCCGATACGCGGCGAGGGCAAGACAGAACACGAAAAAGAAACTGAAAAGGTCGGTAATGGCGTCTGATATTCTCATCGTCGATGACGAGGAAGACATCCGCGAACTCGTCGCCGGTATCCTGAGCGACGAAGGTCACGAAACACGCACGGCGTTTGACGCCGACAGCGCGCTGGCGGCGGTCGCCGACCGAGCACCCCGGCTGATCTTCCTCGACATCTGGCTGCAGGGCTCGCGGCTCGATGGCCTCGCTCTGCTGGACGAGATCAAGACGATGCACCCGAACCTGCCGGTGGTGATGATCTCGGGCCACGGCAATATCGAAACGGCGGTCTCGGCCATCCGCCGCGGCGCCTATGATTTTATTGAAAAGCCGTTCAAGGCCGACAGGCTGATCCTTATTGCCGAACGGGCGCTTGAAACGTCCAAATTGAGACGCGAGGTTTCGGATCTCAAGTTGCGCAGCGGCGAGACTTTCGACCTCATCGGCATGTCGTCCGCAATGAGCCAATTGCGCCAGACCATCGAGCGCGTCGCGCCGACCAACAGCCGCGTCATGATTATCGGCCCCTCCGGCTCGGGCAAGGAACTGGCGGCGCGCGCCATCCACGCATTGTCGGCGCGCAAGAGTTCACCTTTTGTGACGCTGAGCGCCGCCAACATCACGCCTGAGCGTATGGAGATCGAGCTGTTCGGCACCGAATCGAACGGCGTCGAACGCAAGGTCGGCGCGCTGGAGGAAGCCCATCGCGGCATTCTCTACATCGATGAAGTGGCCGACATGCCGCGCGAGACGCAAAACAAGATCCTGCGCGTGCTGGTCGAACAGCAGTTCGAGCGGGTAGGGGGCACCAAGCGGGTCAAGGTCGACGTGCGCATCATCTCGTCGACCTCGCAGAACCTCGAAGCCATGATCGCCGACGGCCGTTTCCGTGAGGACCTTTATCATCGCCTGGCCGTGGTTCCGGTCATGGTGCCGGGACTGGCCGAGCGTCGCGAGGACATTCCTTATCTGGTCGACAATTTCATGAAGCAGATCGCTCGCCAGGCCGGCATCAAGCCGCGTCGCATCGGCGACGACGCGCTGGCGGTGCTGCAGGCGCACAACTGGCCGGGCAACGTTCGGCAGTTGCGAAACAATGTTGAGCGTCTGATGATCCTGGCGCGTGGCGACGATGTCGATGCGCCGATCACCGCCGACCTCTTGCCTGCCGAGATCGGCGACGTCATGCCGCGCACTCCAAACAAGTCCGATCAGCACATAATGGCGCTGCCGCTGCGTGAAGCACGCGAACAATTCGAAAAGGATTATCTGATCGCCCAGATCAACCGTTTTGGCGGCAACATCTCGAAGACGGCAGAGTTTATCGGCATGGAACGCTCTGCATTGCACCGCAAGCTGAAGTCGCTGGGCGTCTGACAGCCAAACCAGTCGTGGCCCACGCAATTATCGGTTACTGCGGTCCTTGGAATCGCATAAGAAAGCTGGGACTTCTTCCAGGGATTTGCCATGCCGCGCATTGCCTATGTTAACGGGCGCTATGTCGCTCACGCCGAAGCTTCGGTGCATATCGAAGACCGTGGCTATCAATTCGCCGATGGCGTCTACGAGGTCTGCGAGGTGGCACGAGGCTTCATCGTCGACATGCCGCGCCATCTCGCTCGATTGAACCGCTCACTTACCGAACTCTCGATCGATTGGCCGATCACGCGCGGCGTGCTGCCGCTCGTCATGCGTGAGGTGGTGCGCCGCAACCATGTCGTCGACGGTCTGATCTACGTCCAGGTGACACGCGGCGTCGCCAGCCGCGAGTTTTTCTTCCCGCCGGCGGGCACGAAGCCGTCACTGGTGGTGATCGCCAAAAAAGCCGATCCTGCAGTTGCCGCGAAGCGGGCCGAGAGCGGGATCCGGGTCATCACGGTGCCGGAGAACCGATGGGATCGGGTCGATATCAAGTCGGTCGGCCTGCTGCCGAACGTGCTGGCCAAGCAGAAAGCCAAGGAAGCCGGCGCTCAGGAGGCCTGGTTCGTTGATGTTGACGGTACCGTCAAGGAAGGTGGATCGTCGAACGCGTGGATCATCACCAGGGACGGCGTGCTGGTGACACGGCCCGCCGAGCACGGCATCCTGCGCGGCATCACCCGCACGACACTGTTCGATGTCGCCGCCAAGCTTGGCCTGAAGATTGAGGAGCGCGGCTTTTCGGTTGCCGAAGCCAAGGCCGCGCGCGAGGTTTTCATCAGTTCTGCAACCACGATTGCCATGCCGGTGGTGGCGATCGATGGCGCTCCCGTCGCCAACGGCCACCCGGGCTCGATAACAGTTTCATTACGGCAGGCCTTTTTTGACGTTGCGGAAAAAAGTCCAGCCTGATAACCGCACAGATGGAATGAACATCAATATATCTCGTTCTGCTTGTCGTTACTGACGGCAAGATGGTGTTTGCGTGCTTGACATGTGCCGGCTAATTTGGCGCATTGGCCTGCAAACCGAAGGGGATCGGCGAAAGACAAGAACAATGGCGGAACGATCGCAAAATCTTCAGGACCTGTTCCTGAATTCAGTTCGCAAGAGCAAAAACCCACTCACCATCTTTCTCATCAACGGCGTGAAGCTGACCGGCGTGGTCACTTCGTTCGATAATTTCTGCGTTCTGCTGCGTCGCGACGGCCATTCCCAGCTTGTCTACAAGCACGCTATTTCCACGATCATGCCGAGCCAGCCGGTTCAGATGTTCGATGGTGAGGAAAGCCAGGGCGCCTGATTGGCACGTGAGAAAGACGCGGACCGCAGCGTTCGCGGAAAACCAGCACATCAGACCGGGACAGAGGCGAACGGTCCGACCCGGGCGGTCGTCATCGTGCCGGTGCTTACCCGGCAGCCGCGTGGCGACGACGATACCAATCGTCCGCGCCTGACCCGTTCCGCCGAGGCCCGTCGCGACGAGGCGGTCGGCCTCGCCAGCGCCATCGACCTTGACCTGGTCCACACGGCGGTGGTGACCGTCAACGATCCACGTCCGGCGACCCTGCTCGGCAGCGGCAAGGTCGCGGAGTTCGCCGAGATCGTCAAAGAGGGCCACGCGGAAGTGGTTATTGTCGATCATCCGCTGACCCCGGTACAGCAGCGCAACCTCGAAAAAGAGTTGAACGCCAAGGTGCTCGACCGCACCGGGCTGATCCTGGAGATTTTCGGCGAGCGCGCCCGCACCAAAGAAGGCACGCTGCAGGTCGACCTTGCCCATCTCAACTACCAGAAGGGCCGGCTTGTCCGAAGCTGGACCCACCTCGAGCGCCAGCGCGGCGGCGCCGGCTTTCTCGGCGGTCCTGGCGAGACCCAGATCGAGTCGGATCGGCGTGTGCTGCAGGACAAGATCACCAAGCTGAAGCACGAGCTCGAAACCGTGCGCCGCACCCGCGACCTGCACCGCGCCAAGCGCAAGAAGGTGCCATTTCCGGTGGTGGCGATCGTCGGCTACACCAATGCCGGCAAGTCGACGCTGTTCAACCGGCTAACCGGAGCAGGGGTGTTGGCCGAAGACATGCTGTTTGCCACGCTCGACCCGACGCTGCGCCGCGTGCGCCTGCCGCACGGTACGCCGATCATCCTTTCCGATACGGTCGGCTTCATTTCCGACCTGCCAACGCATCTGGTCGCGGCCTTCAGGGCGACGCTGGAGGAAGTGGTCGAGGCAGACCTCGTCATTCATCTGCGCGACATCTCCGATCCCGATACGGCCGCGCAGGCCGGAGATGTCGAGCGCATCCTTGCCGATCTCGGCGTCGATGCCCGCGATAGCAAGCGAGTCATCGAAGTATGGAACAAGATCGACCGGCTCGACGAGGGCAACCGGGCGCGGCTGCTTGCTGATGGTGCTGACGGCAAGAAGGCACCGCCAATCGCCATATCGGCGGTGACCGGCGAGGGCATCGATGCGCTGAAGGCGATCATCGAGACGATGATGTCGGGCGAACTGGAGACGTTCACCGTCACGCTCAAGCCCGACCAACTCGCCGTCGTCGACTGGCTTTACCGGAACGGCGACATCGTCTTGCGTGATGACAATGAGGATGGCAGCGTGACCATCGCGCTCAAGGCCACGCACAGCGCCCGGCAGGAGATCGAAAGCCGATTGCGCCGTCAAAACAACGGGTAGGGACCTTTACTTCGCACTTTTTGCTTGCTGCCAGAGCGCTTCCATCTCGTCCAGCGTCGCCTCTTCGAGGCTGTTTCCCGACGCTTGCAGCGTCCGCTCGACATAGTGGAAGCGCGACCGGAATTTTTCGTTGGTGCCGCTGAGTGCCGCTTCGGAATCAATTCTGAGGTGCCGGCCGAGATTGACGACCGCAAACAGCATGTCGCCGAACTCATCCTTGATCGGCGCGCTGTCGCCTTTGGCCAGCGCTTCGCGCAATTCGCCGATCTCCTCCTCTATCTTTTCGAGGATCGGTGCCGCCTCGCTCCAGTCGAAGTCGACGCGGGCGGCCTTTTCCTGCAGCTTGAGCGCCCGGGTCAGCGCGGGCAGCGCGACCGGCACGCTGTCGAGAAAGCCCTTGCCATGGTCTTCCGGGTCGAGCCCACGGGTGAGGCGCGCACTGCGCTTCACCGCCTTTTCCTCTGCCTTGATCTTTTCCCACATGCCCTTGGCCATGCCGGCGCTGCGCGCCTTGTCGTCGCCGAAGACATGGGGGTGGCGGCGGATCATTTTTGTGGTGATGGCCTGGACCACATCGCCGAATGAAAATTCGCCGGCCTCCTCGGCCATTTGCGCGTGGTAGACCACTTGCAGCAGGAGATCGCCGAGCTCATCCCGCAGATCGTCGAGGTCGCCGCGCGCAATGGCGTCCGCCACTTCGTAGGCTTCCTCGATCGTGTATGGCGCGATTGTCGAAAAGTCCTGCTCGATATCCCACGGGCAACCGGTTTCCGGCGCCCGCAGCGCTGCCATGATCTCGATCAGCCGGGAAATATCTTTCGAGGGTTTCATCTGGGAAACGCTATCCTGTACACGGCTGTGCGGCCAACGGCTTCAGCCGGTGAGGGCGCCTTGTCCACAGATGGGTCGCCAGACCATGATACGAAAGTGGAAGCCGGTTTCCGGAAGATCCTAGTTAGCAAAAGCATCAGTCGAGCACGGAGACGATCGCCTTGGCGAGCGCATCCATGCCGTCCTCGGGCAGCCCGGCAACGTTGATGCGGCTGTCGCCGACCATGTAGATGCCATGCTCGGCGCGCAGCCGCTCGACTTGCTCTTCCGACAGGCCGAGCCGGGAAAACATGCCGCGATGGCTGGCGACGAAATCGAAACGGTCGGAGTTGGACTGCCGCCGCAGCGCCTCGGCGAACTGGACGCGCAGCCGCAGCATGCGCAGCCGCATCTCTTCAAGCTCTGCCTCCCAATCGGAACGCAATGCGGAGTCTTCGAGCACGATGCGCACCGCCGCCGCGCCGTGGTCCGGCGGCATCGAATACATGGCACGTGCCGCCGACAGCATCTGGCCCATCGCCAAATCCGCCTGCGCGCCGTCTTTCGCCATGATCAGCGCTGCACCGACTCGGTCGCGATAGACGGCAAAGTTCTTCGAGCAGCTCGAGGCAACGACCATTTCCGGAACTTTTGCCGCCAGAAGGCGCAAGCCGGCGGCATCCGCATCAAGCCCGTCGCCAAAGCCCTGATAGGCGATGTCGACAAAAGGCAGCAGACCACGCTCAACGACAAGATCGGCAATGGCAGCCCATTGCGGGATGTCTAGATTGGCGCCCGTCGGGTTATGGCAACAGCCATGCAACAATACGACGTCGCCAGGATTCGCGGTTCTCAATGCATTCAGCATGTCGTCGAAGCGAACCGCACCAGAAGCAGCGTCGAAATAGGGATATTCGCGTGTCTGCAGGCCAGCGGCGCGCATGACCGGCGTGTGGTTCGGCCATGTCGGATCCGACAGCCAGACCATCGCGTCGGTGCGGGTCCTTTTCAGCAGCTCTGCCACCAGCCGCAGCGCGCCGGAGCCGCCAGGCGCCTGTGCCGCACAAATGCGTGTCATGTCGGCGGCTGGGCCGAACACCAACCTGGCCAGCGCCGCGTTGAAGGCGGTATCCCCGGCGAGGCCGAGATAGGTCTTGGTATCCTGGCCCTGCAGCAACCGCTTTTCGGCTTCGCGCACCGCGCGCATCACCGGCGTCTTGCCGTCGCGATCCTTATAGACGCCGACCCCGAGATCGACCTTGTCGGGACGCGGGTCGGCGCGATAGAGGCCGATCAAGGCCAGGATCTTGTCGGCAGGCGCGGGCTGGAGATTTTCGAACATCGATAAGTTTCCGTTGGCGGCGGAGTGATACGCAAACCGGCCGTGCTTTGCCAGCAGTTTCATATGCGCCAACGCGGCGTCGGTTTGCCTCGAGGGCGGCCGATACTATCTGCCGGGCGAGGGCAGGCGCGATATCTCCCAGAGAGAGCGCGGCGAGCCGAAAAATTCGGGCGAGCGGGATTAAAATTCCGACCTGCTCCGTAAACAGGACATGAAACGGCCGATGCCACGCTTCGACATTCTGGGACAGCTCGGTTCACTGCGCCGCTATGCACGCTCGCTGACACGCGACAGCGCCGATGCAGAGGATCTGGTGCATGATGCGCTGGTGCGTGCCTATGAGCGACGCGGCAGCTTCCGCTCCGGCGGAAACCTTCGCGTATGGCTGCTGTCGATCGTCCACAACGCGTTCATCGACGGCTTGCGATCCCGCAAATCCGAAGCAATGCGCATCGAACAGGCCGGCTATCTCGCCGAGGCCAGCGTCCAGGCTGCGCAGGAACATTCGGTCCGTCTGGCACAGGTGCGCGACGCTTTTTTCACATTGCCGGAAGAGCAACGTTGCGCGCTGCATCTCGTCGCCATCGAGGGGCTCAGCTACAGCGAGGCGGCCGAGGTTAGCGGCGTGCCGCTTGGCACGCTGATGTCGCGCATCGGCAGGGCACGTGCGGCACTCCGCGAGATGGAGGACGCGGCACCGGCACGGGCGAAAGGCCATCTGAAGATCGTCGGAGGTCGATAATGAACCAACTGCGCGATCCCGTGACCGACACCGATCTCGACGCCTATGTCGACGATCAGCTGGACGTGGCACGCCGCATCGAGGTCGAGGCGTTCCTTTCGGCCCGCCCGGACGCGGCCGCGCGGGTGATGTCCGACCTGCGGATGCGTGACGAATTGCGCGTGGCGCTTGCCGGATCGAAAGGCATGGCGCGGCCCTCGACGGCCGAGGCCGCACGGCGGCTGGAGCGGGGATTGGCGCGCGGCCGCGTCCTTGGTGCTTTGCAGCGAGCGGCGGCAGTCGCTGTCTTCGTCGCTGCCGGCTGGCTTGCGAACGGGCTCATCGGACCGATATCGGTGACGGAAGTCGTCGCTTCGACCCATCCGCCCGCCTATGTGGAGGACGCGGTCCGGGCGCACCGCACGACGCTCGTGCGCGAGGCGATGTCGTCGCAACCCGAAGCGCCCGGCTACAATGCCGACGAAGTTCGCGCCGCGACGGCGATCATTATGCCATCGCTGCCAGCGGACTGGACGGTCCGCGACGTGCAGATCTACCCATCGCAGTTCGGCCCGAGCGTCGAGATGGCTGTCGAGACGAAAGAGATGGGGCTGGTCTCGTTGTTCGCAATCAGGCCCGGGACATTCGACGTCGTCAAGCCGACTGTCGTTCCCTCGGGCGACGTTTCCTCAGCTTATTTCCAGATCGGCGAGGTCGCCTACGCGGTCGTCGCACATAGCGACATCCAAGGCATAGATCTCACGGCCGAAGCGCTCGCCAAGACGCTTTACTGATCGACCTTCAAGAAGGAGAACCACATGAACAATCTCGGATATATCGGGGCCGGAGCCCGAGCCGGAGCCGTCTACGACGAAGGCCTGCGCCGGCACATGCTGCGCGTCTACAACTACATGGGCCTTGGCCTCGTCGTTACGGGCGTGATCGCGTTCGTGGTGGCTTCCACACCCGCGCTTTACGTGCCGATCTTCTCCACACCGCTGAAATGGGTGGTTATGCTGGCACCACTGGCTTTTGTGCTCTTGTTCTCCTTCCGGATGCAGACGATGTCGGCGGCCGGCGCCCAGGCGATGTTCTGGGCATTCTGCGCGGTCATGGGGCTGTCGCTGGCTTCCGTGTTCCTGGTCTTTACCGGCACCAGCATCGCACGCACCTTCTTCATCGCCGCCACCATGTTCGGCGCGACCAGCCTTTACGGGTACACGACCAAACGCGACCTGACGCAGTTCTCGTCGTTCCTGATCATGGGCCTGATCGGCGTGGTGATCGCCAGCATCGTCAATATCTTCCTGGGCTCGACCGCGCTCCAGTTCGCGATCTCGGTGATCGGCATCGCCGTCTTCATCGGCCTCACCGCCTGGGATACCCAGACTATCAAAGAGCAGTATGCGGAAAACTTCGGTGCGGAATCACAGCAGAAGCTCGCTGTCTTCGGTGCATTCTCGCTCTATCTGAACTTCATCAACATCTTCCAACTGCTGTTGAACTTCACCGGCGAGCGCGAATAGCCGGCGTCGGACCACGACCGGAGGCGGATATCATGGACAGAAACGATCAACAGGCGATCGGACGCCTCTTCGAGAAGTTGGCAAATGTCGAGCGCCAGGCGTCGCCGCGCGATGCGGAAGCAGAGCGCTTCATCCAGGATCAGATCGGCCAGCAGCCTGGCGCGCCATATTACATGGCCCAGACGATCGTGGTTCAGGAGCAGGCCTTGAACGCAGCTCAGGCGCGCATCGAAGAACTGGAAGAGCAGGCGCAGCAGCCCGCCGGCGGTGGACCGCTCAGCAGCTTCTTCGGCCGCAGCGGCGGCAGGCGCTCGGGCTCGGTTCCGCGGGTAGGGCGCGCCGCCTCCGTTGCAACTGAAGGGCCGCAGGACACGCCACAGCGGGCAGGCGGCGGTTTTCTTGCTGGCGCTGCGCAGACCGCGATGGGCGTGGCCGGCGGAGTGCTGCTCGGCAACGCGATCGCCGGCATGTTTGGCGGCAGCGAAGCGAAGGCAGCTGAACAGCCGACGCCGCAGCCGGACGAAGCCGATCAGGCAGGCGATGCCAGCTCCGACAATGGCGGTGACTTCGGTGATATGGAGTTCTGACGAGCGACCCAGACTGTGCCTGTGCCGGCGCTGGTGACGATTGCGGGCCAGCATAGGCGAGATGGCGAGGGCAGCATCCGGGAAGCGAGCCCTCGCCGGCGGCTAATAACCCAGGCGCTTCAGTTCAGTCTTGACCGCTGCGATCGTCTTGAAGCGGAAGTGCTTCGTTGTGCCGTCGCGCCAATGGCAGTCGCATGTGGCGTCGAACTTCCGGCTCGCTTTCAATTGAGTCAGCGCCTTCTGGCCTGGCTTGGGGCCATCGAAGATGCGAACTTCGTAGAGCGTCCCTTCGACATCGTAGTGCATCTGAGCCCAGGAAAGTATCACGATCAGTTCCTTTGCCGGGTCGTGGTCGGCGTTGGCGAGGCCGAGCGCTATGTCCGGCGTGTCGCCCTCTTGTTCACCGATCGTGACCTGGATTGTGCGATATCTGTTGTCAGCTAGCCGTTGCAGCGCGACGAGCGGGCGTTCCGGATAGTCCTCAGCGGTCTGGTAATCGACGAAGAGTGTCTGGAGGCCGCTCCAGCTCACGGCTGTGGTGTGCGGATCAGCATTGTCGGCGAACCCGACAACACGTTTGGCGAAAGCCAGGTCGTTCTCGCCTGGCGCACGATCAAAGTCCTGCGCTCGCGCGCCAGTGAGCACGCAGGCGAGGGTGAGGACGAAACTTGTGAAGAGCCCAAGTCGCTTCATGATTCGCAACCCTAGCATGCCGGTTGAGAATCTTCGCGCCTGGCCGGCAGCCGATGAAATCTTGTCTGGCCATCATGCGTGAGGAAGCCGGCTTTCAAACTTGACGGACGATGGTGCCGATTACATTGACGAGAAGGCGCGCGGCGGTCATCGCCGACAGGCCGTCAATGTCGGCGGGAGGATAGAGCTCGACAAGGTCGAATCCTGCGATCTTGGCCCGCCTGCCGAGGCCCGCGATCAGGTCGATCACTTGCGTATAGGTGAGGCCGCCGGGTGTACGCGCAGCTACGCCAGGCATGATACCGGGATCGAGGCCATCGCAGTCGAGCGTGATGACGATCCGCGCTCCTTCCGGAATGTATCGGAGAGCGGCTTCGACGCCCTGGGCGTGAACCTCGCGGGCGGTCACGAAACGGCTGCCATAGCGCCGCGCAGCTTCGATTTCGGTGATGCGTGCGCTACCGACGCCACGGATGCCGACCTGCACGATGCCGGCAACATGCTGCATCTCGCTCGCCCGGCGCATCGGGTTCGAATAGCCGTATCGTTCGCCATGCAACTCGTCGCGCCAGTCGATATGGGCGTCGATCTGCAGGATCCAGACCGGGCCGTGATCCGCAAATCCGGCGAGGAAGGGAATGGGCACGGAGTCGTCGCCGCCGAGCAGGATCGGCACGGCCGGCAATGCCAGGACCTCGCGCGTCTTCGCCTCGATCTTGGCCCGGTTGCCGGCATTGTCATGCATGGTGGTCGGGATGTTGCCGGTATCGATGCAGCAGATCGGCCTGCCGTCGAACAGCGGGCCACCAAGATCGAAATCCCAGTGCTCGATGAGCGTGGCATCGACCCGGCTTGCAGCGCGGATGGCGTCGGCTGCCAAGGCATAGCCATGACTGTCCTCGCTGGGATACGTGCTGCCGTGACCGGCTCCGAAGATCACCGCACGAGGCATGCGGCCATCGGCGAGGTGATCGGGAAAGCCGAGAAAGTGGGTCATTTGCTGGTTGTAATGCTGCGGTTCGTCAGACGCACGACAAATGTCGCATCTCTAATTTGCTCAACCGTCGCATTCCTAAAATGGCTGCTACAAGCTTCAGTCGCATAAGATAGGTTATGGAACTGAAATGGCGGATAAGAATGTGGCGTGGAAGTGGCACCAGCGAGCCGCTGGGCCGGCTTTAGAGCGAGAATTGGTTTCACGCACCTTGCGAGACCCCACTCAGAAACCCAACCGTAAAAACTCGATCCTTCACGCTGATTCGTAAGGGATTTCGATCGTCATGCCATCATAAGCAGGCTCGACGTTGGCCGGCGTCTCGGCCATTACCGTTGCGTAGTCGAGTGGCACATGCATATGCGTCAGCACCGCGTTCTTCGGCGCCAGTCTTTCGATCCAGCCAAGCGCCTGGCCAAGCGACAGATGGCTCGGATGGACGGTGTATTGCAGCGCGTCGATGACCAGCACGTCCAACCCGCGCAAGCGCTCGGCGGTCGCGTCCGGAAAGTCGCTGACATCAGGGCAATAAGCCAGCCCGCCGATGCGGAAACCCAGCGAGGTGATGTCGCCATGAAGCTGCACCAGCGGTTCGAGGGTGAGGGCGCCGCCCTCGCCCTCGATCACCACCGGCCTGTCGTGGTCGATGATATGGGCGTTCACGATCGGCGGATACGAACTGCCTTTCGGTGTTTCGAAACAGTAGCGGAACGCCTCGCGTAAGCGCAGCATGGTGGCCTGATCGGCATGGATGTCGATCCGGTGGCGCTGCTCCAGTACGAAGCCGCGCAAATCGTCGATGCCGTGGATATGGTCGGCATGCGGATGTGTATAGACCACCGCATCGATGCGCCTGACCGATGCCAGCAGCATCTGCTCGCGGAAATCCGGGCCGGTGTCGATGACGACCGTGGTCCGGACGCCATTCGCCGCGATCCGCTCGACGAGCGCTGCGGTGCGCGTGCGCCGGTTTCGGGGGTTCGCGGGATCGCAACTGCCCCAGTCGCCGGTGATGCGTGGCGTGCCCGGCGATGAGCCGCAGCCGAGGACGGTAAGACGTAACCGGTCGCTCATGCGTCAGGCGCCCGGCGCGCTCGGGCGCGGCATTTTCCTGAACAGCCGGAAGAAATTATCCGTGGTGATATCAGCGATCTCGGCCTCGCTGAAGCCGATCGTCTCGGCCAGCACCTTGGCTGTATGCGCGACATAGGCGGGCTCATTGCGCTTGCCGCGAAACGGGATCGGCGCAAGGTATGGCGCGTCGGTTTCGACCAGCAGACGGTCGCGCGGCACATCGGCGGCGACGGCGCGCAGCTCGGCGGAGTTCTTGAAGGTCAGGATACCGGAAAACGAAACGTAGCCGCCGAGCGCGACACCGATCTCGGCTAGCCTGCGCCCAGACGAAAAACAGTGCAGGATGAAGGGGAAGGCGCCCTTCCCTGTTTCTTCTTCGAGGATGTCAGCCATGTCGTCGTCGGCGTCGCGCGAATGGATGACCAGCGGCAGACCGGTCACGCGCGCCGCGGCGATGTGGGTGCGAAAGCCCTGAGCCTGTGCGTCGCGCGGCGCATGATCGTAGAAATAGTCGAGCCCGGCCTCGCCGATCGCCACCACTTTGCGATGAGCAGAGAGCCGCACCAGATCATCGACAGCGACGTCAAGCTCTTCCGCCGCATTGTGCGGATGGGTGCCCACCGAGCAATAGACCTCATCGAAAGTCTCTGCAATCTCAAGCACTTGGCTAAATCGCTTCACCCTCGTCGAGATCGTCACCATACGGCCGACGCCGGCCGCGAGGGCGCGGGCGACGATGGTCGCCCGCTCTTCGGCGAAATCCGGAAAGTCGAGATGGCAGTGACTGTCGACCAGCATCAGGCGCTTGTATCCGTTTGCTCGACATAGCGTGGAAATACTGGTTCCGGCGCCGGCAGCGCCGTACCGGACACCAGCGCATGACGTTCGGCGACATGCGCGAAGTCGCGGCTGTCCGCCGGCACTGCCAAAAGATCGAGCAGCTTTGCCGCCGAGCCTGGAATGAAGGGCTGGCACAGCAATCCGACACGCCGGATCACCTCTGCCGTCGTCCACAGCACCGTTTCCATGCGTGCCGGATCGGTCTTCTTCAGCGCCCATGGCTCCTGCCCAGCGAAATAGCGGTTGGCTTCGGCCACCACGCCAAAGATCGCCGCCAGCGCCAAATGGATGCCCTGGTCGGCCATCGTCCTGCGCGCCGTGACAAGGGCAGCATCTGCCTGATCGAGGATCGCCTTGTCGGCGTCGCTCAATTCGCCACGCTTCGGCACCACGCCGCCGCAGTTCTTGCCGATCATCGACAGCGAGCGCTGCGCCAGATTGCCAAGATCGTTGGCAAGGTCGGCATTGGTGCGGTTGACGATCGCATCATGGCTGTAGCTACCGTCCTGACCGAACGGCACTTCGCGCAGGAAGAAATAGCGCACCTGGTCGAGACCGTAGTGCTCGATCATGGCGAACGGGTCGATGACGTTGCCGACCGACTTCGACATTTTCTCGCCGCGGTTGAACAAAAAACCATGCGCGAACACGCGCTTCGGCAATTCGATGCCAGCCGACATCAGGAAAGCCGGCCAGTAGACCGCGTGAAAGCGCACGATATCCTTGCCGATGACATGAACGTTTGCAGGCCAGAAAGACCATCTCTCGCTGGCCGGATCCGGATAACCGGCAGCGGTGATGTAGTTGGTCAGTGCATCGACCCAGACATACATCACATGCTTGTCGTCGCCCGGGACCGGCACGCCCCAGTTAAACGTGGTGCGCGAGATGGACAGATCCCTGAGGCCGGATTTGACGAAGCTGACGATTTCATTGCGCCGCTCCGCTGGCCCGACGAATTCGGGGCTGTTCTCGTATAGTGCGAGCAGCCTGTCCTGATAGGCGGAAAGCCGAAAGAAGTAGCTTTCTTCTTCGGTCCATTCGACAGGCGAGCCGAGCGGTTCGCGGCGCACGCCGTCGTCGCCGACCTTGGTTTCGGCCTCATCGAAATAGGCTTCCTGCCGAACCGAATACCAGCCGCTGTAGCGGTCGAGGTAAATGTCGCCATTCTCAGCCATGCGTGTCCAGATCGCCTGGCAAGCCTTGTAGTGCCGCTCCTCGGTAGTTCGGATAAAAACGTCGTTCGAGCAGCCGGTCGCTTCGAGCATCGAACGGAAGATCGCCGAATTGCGATCGGCAAGCGCCTTCGGCGTCAGGCCTTCGGCGTCCGCCGTCTGCTGCATCTTCAAGCCGTGCTCGTCGGTCCCCGAGACGAAGAAGACGTCCTTGCCGTCGAGCCGCTGGAAGCGGGCAAGCGTGTCGCTGGCGATCACATTGTAGGCATGGCCGATATGCGGCTTTCCGTTCGGATAGAAGATCGGCGTCGTGACGTAGTATTTTTCGCGTGACATGGATGAGCCGTCATGAATGTCTGAATGAAAGATGTCGCGGTGAGATATCGCATCGAAACGGCAATTGCCATCCGACGCCAATGTGGTGGCTTCGAAGTTCCTGCGATTGATTGGGATCAATGCTCAGGGGCTTCAAAGCCACGCCAGCGGCCGTCACATTCGCATTGCAGAATTCAGGCGGTCGATCATGGTCAGGGCGTGCTGCTTTTTGTCGAGATTGTAGGTCTCGGTTTCAGATATAGCGTTCAAAGCCTCGTGCCAAGTATCCGACAGCGTTTTGGCCCGCGCGAGATCGCCGGCGAGCGCGGCCTGGCTGGCGCCGGCCGACAGCAGGTCGAGCGCGCGGCGATTGAATATCTCGAACGGGATTGCCTGGTCGCGGCCGGCGACCGCCTCGGCAAGACGGTAGGCGCCTGCGACATCTATCTTTTTGGACATCACCAGGGCATCGAGGGTCGCGGCGATTTCAAGCCCGCCATACTGCGTCAACAGGATCGCGTTGCGCGCGCTGCCCCCTGCCCGCTCCGCCAGCGCCGCGCGCGCCGCAGGATCCTCCGGTGGCGGCGGCTCGATGCCCTCCAGAACCGCCATCAAGCTCTTGGCATCGAGCGGGGCTAATCGCACCATCTGGCAGCGCGACCGGATCGTCGGCAGCAAACTGCCCGGCGCATGGACGATGAGGATGAACAAGGTGCGCGCGGGTGGCTCTTCAAGATTCTTCAGCAAAGCATTGGCAGCATTGGTGTTCATGTCGTCGGCGGGATCGACGATAACCACCCGGTAGCTGCCGTCGTGCGAGGTCAGTGACAGAAAGCGGCTGACCTTACGGATTTCGTCGACCGTGACCACTGTCTTGAAGCTCTTGGTCTTGTCATTCGCGGGGCGTGTAAGATGCAGAACCGAAGGATGTGCCCCGGTGGCGATCTGGCGAAACAGCGACGAAGCCGGATCTGGAACGGCAAGGCTTTCCAGCGCCTGCTCGAAGGCCGGGTGCTTCAACAGATGATGCGCCAGATGAAAGGCCAGCGTCGCCTTGCCTATGCCCACCGGTCCGGCAAAGATCAGTGCGTGCGGCAGCTTTCCCGAGCGGTAAGCGGTGGCGAGCATGTTGGCTGCCTGCGGGTGACCGACAAGACGCGGCGTCTCGGATGGCTCGGGCACCCCGTCCAGCGTATCGTGCTGTTCCGGCGCGATGCGTTCGAAAATCATGCCGGCGCCGCCTGCCTTCTTTGCGCCGGCATCATCCTCTCGAGAGCCGCGAAGACGATGGCGGTAAAGATATCCTCCACGGTGTCGGGGTCGGCTGACGCATCGACGACGACGCAGCGTTCGGGTTCAGCTGCGGCGATCGCGAGAAACGCCTCGCGCCGGCGTTGGTGGATGGCCAATCTTTCCTTCTCGAAGCGGTCCGGTCCGTCACTGCTCCCCCGCCGGGCGGTAGCGCGCCTCAGGCCCTCGGCGGGGTCGATATCGAAGATCAGCGTCATGTCCGGCACCATGCCGTTGATGGCGACCTTCTCCAACGCGTCCATGAATGCCGGGTCGAGGCCGCCGGTGACGCCCTGGTAGACGCGCGAAGAATCCATGAAACGATCGCAAAGCACGACCGAACCGCGCTCGACCGCCGGCCGGATGACCTGTTCGACATGGTCGGATCGCGCAGCGGCGAAAAGCAACGCTTCCATCTTGGGGCCGAACGGCTCGGCTGCGCCTGAAAGCAGGACATGCCTGACCGCCTCCGCCCCCGGCGAGCCACCCGGCTCACGCGTCACCAGCACATCGTATTTCTTGGCGCGCATCTTCTTTGCCAGCCGCTCGATCTGCGTCGACTTGCCTGCTCCTTCGCCGCCTTCAAAAGTGATGAAAAATCCGCGCGCCAAAGCCTTTGTCCATACTTCGGGGACCGTATAGTCCCGGCGGGAAAAAAGGTCCACCGCGACGGTGCTAACGCAGCCAGCCGACGGCCAGTTCCTTGGCGGCGTCGAGCGCGCGCTGCGGCAGGGAACCGACACCGATCGACTCGGCGGCAAACAGCGGCGTCTCCTGGCTCAGAGTATCGCCGATCCAGACGCGCAGCGTACCGACCGGCTGCCCCTCCTCCACCGGCGCGGCAACCGGTCCGTCATAGACGATCCGGGCGGTGAGCTTGTCGCGGTTGGTGATCGGCAGGAAGATCTGCACCGGTCCTTTTGCCTTTAACGCGACTCCGGACTTGGCGCCGCCAAAGACCTGGGCTTCGCCAACCACTTCGTCCTTGGCGAATATTTCAGCCTTCTCGAAGGAGCGAACGCCCCAGTCGAGCAGCTTTCGCGCTTCCTCAGCACGCTCGCGGTCGTTTGCCAGGCCGCCCATCGCCGCGATCACCCTTGTGCCGTTGTGGCTGGCCGAGCCGACAATGCCGAACCCGGATTGCTCGCTGGCGCCGACCGCGAGCCCGTCGGCGCCTATATCCATGGCCAGCAGCGGATTGCGGTTTCTCTGGGAAATCTTGTTCCAGGTAAAATCCTTCTGGCCGTAATAGCGGTAGAGATCCGGGTAGTTGCGCCACATATGCAGCGCCAGAAGCGCGAGTTCGCGAACGCTCGTTTGCTGCCCATCTGCCGGCAGACCGGTGGAGTTGACGAAGGTCGATTTCTGCAAGCCGATCTGGCGGGCACGCTCGGTCATCTGCGCCGCGAAGTTTGCCTCGGACCCCGCGATTCCTTCAGCGATGACGATACAGCCGTCATTGGCCGCCTGCACGGTCACGCCCTGGATCAGGTCTTCAAGCCGGATCGTCGACTTGAGTTTCGCGAACATAGTCGATGTCCCCGAAGGAGCGCCGCCCTTGCGCCAGGCGTTTTCGCTCACCACGAAGGTGTCATCGAGCGTCATGCGCCCCGATTTGATGGCGTTGAAGACCACTTCCATCGTCATCAGCTTGGCCAACGAGGCCGGCGGGATCAACCTGTCGGCGTCCTTGGAAAACAGCACGGTTCCGGTTTCGGCATCGATCATGAAGGCCTGCGCGGCCTTGGTCTCGAAAAGCTGTGCTGAGGCCGGCGCAAGCGAGAGCAGCAGCAGCAGGCCGAGCGCCATAAGCCCAGTGAAAGGGTGAAAAAATTTCATCAGATTCGACCAGTGAGCCGGCGCTCTTGCACGTTGGCAGAAGCTATCAGGCTTTTGCCTGGCGGATCAATCGCGCACGAAAAACCAGGCAGCCCCGAGCTCAATTGCGTACAGCAAGCGCATCCGGCGCACCGTGCGACCACGCTGCCTGCAGCATCTCGTCCAGGCTGCCACGGCCGTCGGCATAGAGGTTGACCGAGTACCAGTCCTTTCCTTCAAGTTCCGAGCGCTGGATTTCGGTCTTGCCGAAGCTGGAAAGCTGGGTCGCCACCTGCTCGGCTTCGGCGGCATCCTCGAACGAACCCGCCGCGACATAGTCCGTGGGCGACTGGATTGGAGGAGCTTGCCGCTTCCACGATTGAAGAAGCTCGGCGGGCGACATGCCGGTGTCGTCCAGCTCGGCAAACGCGTTGGAGGCGCGCTGCACGCGCTCGTCGGCGTAAGACAGCGACGCCATGGTGAATGGAGATTGCGCCGGCAGGTTGATCTCCGGACGCTCCGGCACGATCGGGCCGAAATCGGGCAGTACAATGTCTCCCGAAGCAGACGCTTGCACCGCTATGACAGGCCCTGCATCGGATCCCTGCCCGGTATTCGTCAGCTGACCGGGGAACGGCACGGCTGCAGCGCTCACCGCCAGGCTTGGCGACGGCCCATTCATGGCGACCATGACACCGCTGGGCAGACCGTCCGACGGATCCGGCGCCCTGTTGCCTGGACGATACGAAGCCATAAGATACTGCCCGTCATTGCCTTCGAGCGGCGCACGGCCGACATATTCGACCTTCACCTCGGCCGTACCGATATTGGCATAATCGAGCATTTCAGCAGCGCGCTTCGACACATCGATGATGCGTCCATCATGATAGGGTCCGCGATCGTTGACGCGCACGATCACCGAGCTGCCGGTCTTCATGTTGGTGACCCGCGCATAGCTCGGGAGCGGCATAGTCGGATGCGCCGCCGTCAGATCTGCCATGTCGTAGACTTCGCCATTGGCGGTCAACCGGCCGTGGAACGCCTCACCATACCAGGACGCTAGGCCAACCTTGGCGTAACGTTTGTCTTCCTTCGGATAATACCACTTGCCGCGCACCTGATAGGGCTTGCCGAGCTGGTCGCGCCCCCGAGACGTCTTGAACATCACGCGCGGGCTGGCTTTCACGCCATATTCGGCTTCGGAAAAATATTCCTTGGAGCGAGGTTTCTTGTTGACCATCGCCTTTTGCTGCGGCGCGGCACATGCCGCAAGAAACGCTGCCGACAAGGCCAACAGCGCGAAAGCGAAAGCGCGACGAAGACGCGGGCGCGCCGTGGTCTGCATATTTTGATTGCCCCTATAGCATCGACGAAGGCACCGCAGCATAAACGTCAGCGATGCCAAAGCACCCACTCCAGAAACGCCGGCAACGCCCTACCCCAATGCTTTTTGTGCGCAGGAATTGTTTATCACCGTATTAACCGATTGTGGTCGGAACCGGGCGAGATTGTGGCGCGGACCGTCTCGCCGGTCGGGATGAAGCCATCGCTTAGATCAGCAAAACGCCGTTCGTGGCGGGCTTTGAACCTCGCCTGGCGTGTCTGCGAGCGCAGACTCAGGGACCGAAGATCACGAGCTCGGTGAACGTCAGATCTCCAGGTGTGGGTGGTCTGGGACCCTTGAAGTATTTCAGCCCCTTGTTGGGGCGGTACCATCCCACCAAACCTGGAATCGGCTCCTTGGCGTCGACAAAGCAAACCAGGATTCCGCTTCGCAAGAGAAAGCGCCCCATGGCACCGGCGCAGCGGCTCAAATCCGCGAGCGAGCGGCAATAGATGACCTGATGGCAGCGGATAAGACCGTGCAAAATCCGGCGCGGCATCAACACCAGGGGGAACGCTGCTCCGTCGCAGATGCAGATCAACGACAGGCACCCCAGCGCGGCGTGTTCCGAGAGTATGTATCTCTCACTCTCGGGAAGCATCGCCAGTTCCGGAAGATCGGGACGCACTTCGACCACGCGACATGGCCGCGGCGCCGAACTTAAAGCCGGCAAGAAGGTAAATTGTCCGCTGGAGAAGAGCCGAAAGCCGAGCGCCCGGTTGGCTTTCAATGTCGCTTGCGCCGGCGAAATGTTCGTGTAGGTCACGTCCTTCCGCTTGAGAACCGCCGCAACCAACATGGCGCCATAGGAACGGAATTCTGCGTCGACTGACCAGCTCGAAAGATTGCAGCGGATTTCCTCGCTCTCCGACCCCTGGTAGCGCGCATAAAGGGTGAGCACAACGCCGACGATCCGATCGGCATGCTCCAAAGCAAAGCCATATTGTGGGAACTCGGCAACCGCAGGCCGCTTTGACAAACGCGTCAGAGCCCGGATCCAGTAACTTCGGTTACGCGCCGGAAAGCCCCTGCACAGACAATCGACCACTCCCTCCCAGTCGGTTTCACGAATTGGTCTGCAGCGAAGACCGGGCGGGAGAGCGCCAAGTACGGCCAAAATTCAACTCCAGAAGACGATTTTACTTACATGTGCCTAATGCGCCCAACATATCAGCGCGCAACGATTAATAGTCCGTGCGGGTTTTAAAAACGATTTTCCACACTCAGCACAAACAGCTCGCCATGACGCTGCTCACCGTCCTGGATCGCGCCGAAAGGTGCGGCCGCCACGGTTGACTTGGCGTTGAATGCGGCTTTACAGGAATGGAGCGCGAACCGATCGGGGACCGTCCTGGTGCCAATCCGGTACCGACAGCTCGAACCCGCTCCTCTCGCGATATCCTAAGTGATTGAAAAATCACCCTGGAGGGATGGCCGAGCGGTTTAAGGCACCGGTCTTGAAAACCGGCGTGGGTGCAAGCCCACCGTGGGTTCGAATCCCACTCCCTCCGCCAGTGACGCTCTTTATCCCGAAAGCAATCTCCCGGGCTTGCATCGAGATGACCGGGACGCGAGCGAGCCCCCGATCGGATTGATTTTTGCGCCGAAATATGGTGCTTCTCCCGCCCATGAATAGGTTATTTTTTGCGCTCCTCGCATGGATGGCGCTGCCTTGGCCGGCCAGCACGGGTGCTGCGTTTCGCAGCAAACGACAATGGTACCGGTTGAAATTCAAATGCGAGACAGCGCCGGACCATATGGAAGTCCTGCAGCTCCGCTACCGGATCGGTGATAAAATTCCGGAAAGCGACTGGCCCAAATACAATCTCTATAACTAGGCATTCGCGACCTGTGGCCGCATTTTGCCGGTGTTTCGGGCCGATCGTCGCAAACTCTGTATATTGCCGACCTTGTTCCAACCAGTCCCTTGACGCGCGGGAACCATACACGTTAGGCCCTCCAGGCATTCGACGCGAACGGTCGGCCAACCAGCAAGGGACTTCCAGTCGATGGAAATTTTCACTGCCGCGGGCTTCTCTGCCCTGCTCCAGGTCATCGCCATCGACCTCGTGCTTGCAGGCGATAACGCCATCGTCATCGGCCTGGCCGCAGCGGGCTTGCCGGTCGAGCAGCGCAAGAGAGCGATTCTCATCGGCGTGGTGGCGGCAACGGTGCTGCGCATCGGTTTTGCCGCGATCACCGTCACCCTGCTGCAGATTGTCGGCCTGCTGCTGGCCGGCGGCATCTTGCTGCTGTGGGTGTGCTGGAAGATGTATCGCGAGCTGCGCACGTCGCATGCCGACGAGATGGAGGCGACCGAAGCGCTGTCCAATTCCGATATCAACAGCGATGACATGGTGGCCGGCAAGGCGCGCAAGAAGACCTTGGGTCAGGCGGCATTGCAGATCGTCATCGCCGACGTTTCGATGTCGCTCGACAACGTACTGGCGGTCGCCGGCGCGGCGCGCGATCACTTCCAGGTGCTGGTGATCGGCCTCGTCCTGTCGATCGCGCTGATGGGCCTTGCCGCGAGCTTCATCGCCAAGCTGCTGCACCGCCATCGCTGGATCGCCTATATCGGCCTTTTGATCATCTTCTATGTCGCACTCGATATGATCTATCGAGGCGCGGTGGAAGTCTTCCCGCATGTCAGCAGTGCGGTGAGCTGACGCATCGACTCGAATTCGCATCGGCCGCGACTTCGATTTCGGCGAGCCTTCGGCGATGCCGGCGGTTGCGTTTCGCCGCAGCCGCTGCCCATACCAATGCGGCAACAACTGTGGTACTGCGCCGCCAATCCTGAATCCGGAAAAGCTTGATGTCCGCCCCTCGCGTCAGTTTCGTCAGCCTTGGATGCCCGAAAGCCCTTGTGGATTCCGAGCGCATCATCACGCGCTTGCGGGCTGAAGGCTACGAGATCGCCCGCAAGCACGACGGTGCCGACCTTGTCGTCGTCAACACCTGTGGCTTTCTCGATTCGGCCCGCGACGAATCGCTCAGCGCTATCGGCTCGGCACTTTCGGAGAACGGCAGGGTTATCGTCACCGGCTGCCTCGGCGCCGAGCCGGACGTCATTCGTGAAAGACACCCCAACGTCCTCGCCATCACTGGTCCACAAGCCTATGAAAGCGTTATGGCGGCAGTGCATGAGGCAGCACCGCCGAGCCACGATCCCTACGTCGACCTTTTGCCGCCGCAAGGGGTCAAGCTCACGCCGCGCCACTATGCGTATCTCAAGATTTCGGAAGGCTGCAACAACCGCTGCACCTTCTGCATCATCCCGGCGCTGCGTGGCGACCTCGTATCGCGGCCGGCCGCCGACGTGTTGCGCGAAGCCGAGAAGCTGGCCAAGGCCGGGGTCAAGGAGATCCTCGTCATCTCGCAGGATACCAGCGCCTACGGCATCGATATCAAATACCAGACCAGCATGTTCGGCGACCGCGAAGTGCGGGCGAAGTTCCTCGATCTATCGGAAGAACTGGGCAAGCTCGGTGTCTGGGTGCGCATGCACTATGTCTATCCCTACCCGCATGTCGCAGACGTCATCCCCCTGATGGCCGAAGGTAAGATTCTTCCCTATCTCGACATTCCGTTCCAGCATGCCTCGCCGCAGGTGCTGAAGAACATGCGCCGGCCCGCTCATGGCGAAAAGACGCTCGAGCGCATTCGCAGCTGGCGCGACGTCTGCCCGGACCTTGCCATCCGCTCCACCTTCATCGTCGGGTTCCCCGGCGAGACGGACGACGATTTCGAGATGCTGCTCGACTGGCTGGACGAGGCGAAGATCGACCGCGCCGGCTGTTTCAAATACGAGCCGGTCAGAGGCGCCCGCTCCAACGAGCTCGGCCTCGAGCAGGTGCCGCAGGAGATCAAGGAAGCCCGCTGGCACCGCTTCATGCAGCGCCAGCAGAAGATTTCGGCAACGCAGCTCACCAGGAAAATTGGCAAGCGACTGCCGGTCCTGATCGACGAGGCGCATGGCAATTCGGCCAAGGGCCGGACCAAATACGACGCGCCCGAAATCGACGGCTCGGTCCATATCCAGTCGCGGCGGCCACTGCGCGCCGGCGACATCGTCACGGTCAAGATCGATCGCGCCGACGCTTACGACCTCTACGGCTCGGCCGTCTGATTCAGTCCGAAATGAAAGGGCGCCTCGCGGCGCGCTTTCGTTACGATGTGCTTCCGGTTGCTTATTGCGGCAGCTTGTCGTCGACGCCCTTCACGTAGAAATTCATGCCGAGCAACGTGGCGTCGTCGGCGACCTCGCCCTCCTTCAGCCAAGGTGTGCCGTCCTGCTTGGCGATCGGCCCGGTAAAGGGGTTCCAGCCGTCGGCGATCTTCTTGGTGGTGGCTTCGGCCATCGCCTTGACGTCGTCGGGCATGTTGGTGAACGGCGCCAGCTTGACGGCGCCGTCCTTGATGCCGAGCCATACATTGTCGGGCTTCCAGGTGCCGTCGAGTGCCGCCTGGACCCGGCTGATGTAGTACGGGCCCCATTCGTCGGTCAGTGCGGTCAGCTGCGCGTGCGGTGCGAACTTGATCATATCGGAGGACTGGCCGAAGCCGTGCAGCTTGCGCTCCTCCGCCACCTGCAACGCAGCGGTCGAGTCGGTGTGCTGGACGATGATGTCGGCGCCTTGGTCGAACAATGCCTTGGCGGCGTCGGCTTCTTTGCCCGGATCGAACCAGGAGTTCACCCAGACGATTTTGGCTTTGAAGTTCGGATTGATCGACTGTGCGCCTAGCATGAAGGAATTAATACCCATCACCACTTCCGGGATCGGGAAAGAAACGATGTAGCCGGCGACCCCCGACTTCGATTGCTTGGCGGCGATCTGACCAAGTACGTAACGGCCTTCATAGAAACGCGCATTGTAGATGCCGAGATTTTTGGCGGTCTTGTAGCCAGTGGCGTGCTCGAACATCACCTTGGGGAATTTTTTGGCGATCTTCACTTCCGGGTCCATGAAGCCGAAGGATGTGCCGAAAATGATCTTGCATCCCTCGCGCGCCAGGCGCTCGAAGGCGCGGTCGGCATCGGGGCCTTCGGAGACGTTTTCGAGATAGGCGGTCTCGACCTTGTCGCCGAGTGCCTTTTCCACCTCGAGGCGGCCCTGGTCGTGCTGGTAGGAGTAGCCGAAATCGCCGATCGGGCCGGTATAGACCCAGCATGCCTTCAGCTTGTCCGCCGCCTCAGCTGAGGCCGCCAGCGACAATGCGGCCGTCGTCGCCAGCAGGGCAATAAGCAGTTTTTTCATTTTGTTACCTCTCTGAGTTAAGCCTTGGAGCTTCCGTCTTTTTGTTGTCAACGATCCGGAACGAATGGCTGGCCCAAGGAGGCCGGCGTGTTCATCATCGTCAAACGCTTGTTGCGTGAGATTAGAACGAGAACCACGACGGTTGCCAGATAGGGCAGCGAAGAAAGCAGTTGCGAGGGGACCGGAATGCCGAATGCCTGTGCATGAAGCTGGCCGATCCAGACCGCGCCGAAAATATAGGCGCCGGCCAGCACCCGCCACGGCCGCCAGGAAGCGAAGACGACCAGAGCCAGCGCGATCCAGCCGCGGCCGGCGGTCATGTTCTCCACCCATTGCGGCGTGTAGACCAGCGATAGGTGGCCGCCGGCTAGGCCGGCACAAGCGCCGCCGAAAATCACTGAGAGATAACGATAGCGGATGACATGGATACCAAGCGCATGGGCCGATGCGTGGCTGTCGCCGATCGAGCGCAGCGTGAGCCCGGTGCGGGTTCTGAACAGGAACCACATCACGGCAGCGGTCAGCGCGATCGAGATGTAGAAGATTGGATCCTGGCCGAACAGCAGCCTGCCGACGACCGGGATTGCGGTCAGGCCGGGAATGTCGAGGTTTGGCAGCCTCTCGCCAGGCTGGCCGACAAAATTCGTCCCCATCATGCCGGAAAGCCCGAGGCCGAGCAGTGTCAGCGACAGGCCGGTTGCCACCTGGTTGGTGGCCAGCGACAGCGTCATGACGGCGAACAGAAGCGAGAACACTGCCCCCATGGTGATTGCCGCCAACAGCCCTATCCAAGGCGAGCCGGTGAGATAGCCGGCGCCGAAACCGCCGACGGCACCCATGATCATCATTCCTTCGACGCCGAGATTGAGCACACCCGAACGTTCGACCACCAGTTCGCCGATCGCCGCGATCAGCAGCGGCGTCGCCGCCGTCGCGATCGTCAAGAGGATGTTGACGGTGACGTCCATCAGCGGGCTCCCTCCAGCTTCGGCGCTGCCTCGAGCTTCGGCGCGGAAAAGCCGATCAGGCGAATGCGGTAATGGATGAGCGTGTCGCAGCCGAGCACGAAGAACAAAAGCATGCCCTGGAACACGCGCGCCACCTTGTCGGAGATGCCGAGCGCGCTTTGCACTGCCTCGCCGCCCAGATAAGTCAGCGCCAGCACAAGGCCTGCGGCGACGATGCCGAGCGGATTGAGCCGGCCGAGGAATGCCACGATGATAGCGGTAAATCCGTAGCCGGGCGAAATCACCGGCTGCAATTGTCCGATGGCTCCCGAGACCTCCGAAATCCCGGCAAGTCCGGCCAGTGCGCCCGACAGCAGGAAGGCAAAGAAGACCATACGGTTAAGGCCAAACCCGGCGAAGCGCCCTGCCCTCGGGCTTGAGCCGAGCACGCGGACCTCGAAGCCTTTCAGCATACGGCTCATCAGGATCCAGATCAGTATCGCCGCGACCAACGCGAAGACAAATCCCCAGTTTGCCCGGCCGGATTCCGGGAGGAGTTCCGGCAGTATGGCCGAGTCGTTGAACTGGATGGTTTGCGGGAAACCGTGGCCCTGCGGATCGCGCCACGGCCCGCGTACGAGCCAATCCAGGAAGAGCTGGGCGACATAGACCAGCATCAGGCTGGTCAGGATCTCGTTGGTGTTGAAGCGCGTCTTCAGCAGTGCCGGGATTGCAGCATAGGCAGCCCCACCGACCATGCCGAAAAGAAGCATCAGCGGCAGCACCAATGGGCCTTCGAACTGCGGAAACAGCACAGGGAAGATCGAGCCGACAATGCCGCCCAGGATGAACTGACCTTCGGCGCCGATGTTCCAGATGTTGGCCTTGTAGCAGACCGACAGTCCGACCGCGATCAGGATCAGGGGGGCGGCCTTGATCGCCAGCTCATGCAACTGCCACACCTGGCTGATCGGTTCGATGAAGTAGATGCGGAACGCAGTCAACGGGTTGACGCCGAGCAGCGCGAACATGATGGCACCGGCTATGATCGTCAAAACGAAAGCGATGAAAGGCGAGAGTGCCGAAAACAGCATCGAGCGCTGCGGGCGTTTTACAAGTTCGAGGCGCATCAAGCCGTCTCCAGCGTATGTTCGGCATGACCGGGTTCGGCGCCGCCCATCAGCAGCCCGATTTTCTCGAATGTCGCTTCAGCTATCGGCAGCGGCTTCGACAGTTCGCCATTGTGCATGACCGTGATCGCATCGGAAATCTCGAACAGCTCGTCGAGGTCCTGGCTGATCACCAGCACCGCCGAGCCGCTGCGCGCCAGTTCGATCAGCGCCTGGCGGATGTGGGCCGCCGCACCCGCATCGACCCCCCAGGTCGGCTGATTGACCACCAAGACGCTTGGCCGGCGGTCGAGTTCGCGGCCGACGATGAATTTCTGCAGATTGCCGCCCGAAAGGGCCGCAGCCTCTGGGTCCGGCGCGCTCTTGCGCACGTCCATTGCCTTTATGATGCGTTGAGCAGCGGTATAGATCGCATCGCTCTTGACCATTCCACCGGCGCCGACAAACATCTTGCCGTCGGTGGCGTGGCGCGACAGAAGCAGGTTTTCCGAAAGCTTCATGCGCGGTGCTGCGCCGTGGCCGAGCCGCTCTTCCGGAACGAAGGCAGCGCCCATCAGGCGCCTGCCGGTGATGGCGAGGCCGCCGGCATCCTTGCCGCGGATGCGGACCGAGCCGGTATCCTCCTGCAGCACCTCGCCGGAAACGGATTCGAAGAATTCACCCTGGCCGTTGCCGGCCACACCGGCAATGCCGATCACCTCGCCGGCCCGGACTTCAAGATTGATGTTCCTGAGCGGGATCGAGAACGGGGTCGCCGGCTTGCGGGTGAGTTCGCGGATTTGAAGCAGCACCGGCGCGGTCTCGATACCCTCGGCCGGCGCCCGCACCACGGCCTGGACCTCGTTGCCGACCATCATCCGCGCCAACGAAGACGCGGTTTCCTGGCGCGGATTGCAATGGCCGACCACCTTGCCGTGACGCAGCACGGTGGCGCGGTCGCAGATGCGTTTGACTTCTTCCAGCCGGTGCGAAATGTAGAGGATGGACTTTCCTTCCGAACGCAACCGTTCGAGCGTTTCGAACAGCTTATCGGCTTCCTGCGGCGTCAGCACCGAAGTCGGCTCGTCGAGGATGATGAGTTGCGGCGTCTGCAGCAGGCAGCGGATGATTTCGATCCGCTGACGCTCGCCGACCGACAGATCACCGACCAGCGATAGCGGGTCGAGAGGCAGGCCGTAACTGTAGGAGAGCGCCCTCGCCTTGGCCGCGATCGTGCTGATCGGCGAGCCGTCATCCAGCGACAGCGCGATGTTCTCCGCCGCCGTCAGCGCTTCGAACAGGGAAAAATGCTGGAAAACCATGCCGATGCCGAGCTTTTTTGCGGTGCCTGGGCTGGTGATCCTGACCGCCTGGCCATTCCAGAAAATCTCGCCAGAATTCGGTTCCAGCGATCCAAAAAGCATTTTCACCAGCGTCGACTTGCCGGCGCCGTTCTCGCCAAGCAACGCATGGATCTCGCCCTTGGCGATGTTGAGATCGACATGGTCGCAGGCTGTCAGCGTGCCGAATATCTTTGTGAGGCCGCGAACCTCAAGCAGGTTTGCGCCGTCCTGATCTGCACTCACGGTGCCTCCATCTGGTTTGCCAGACATGTTCTGTGTTCCCGCAAGCATCGTATGCGCGCCCTGCTCTCTACGGTAAGCGCCTCACGACTTGAAAGAGCTTCAAGAATTTCAGCGGAAACTCAAGCGGTAAAGAGCAGTTCGCAAGAACGGCGGCGTCGGCGGGCCGAAACTGCGGGCGCTCAAGGGATAAGTATCGTTGTCCCGGTGGTCCTGCGCCCTTCGAGATCGGAATGCGCCTTGCCGGCCTCGCTGAGCGCGTAACGCTGGTTGATCTTGATCTTGACGGCGCCGCTGAGCACCACGTCGAACAATGCGGCGGCGGAAGCCTCGAGGTCTTCGCGCCTGGCATTGTAGACGAACAGCGTCGGCCGCGTTGCGAACAGCGAGCCCTTCTGCGCCAGCAACGAGATGCTGAAGGGCGGGATCGGCCCAGACGATTGACCGAAGCTGACGAACGTGCCGAGCGGCCGCAGGCAATCGAGCGAGGCTGGAAACGTGTCGTTGCCGACCGAATCATAGACGACGTCGCATTTCTTGCCACTGGTGATAGCCGCGACGCCGGCAACGAAATCCTGTTCGCGATAGTTGATCACGTGGTCGAAGCCATGCGCCTTCGCGAGTTCGATCTTGTCGGTCGAGCTCGCGGTGCCGATCACCGTCGCGCCGAGATGCTTGGCCCATTGACCGAGGATCAGCCCGACACCGCCGGCCGCCGCATGAAACAGGATCGTGTCGCCGGCTTTCACCTTGAATGTACGGCGCAACAGATATTGGGCCGTCATGCCCTTTAGCATCATCGCCGCGGCCTGTTCGTCGCTGATGCCGTCCGGCACCTTCACCACTCGGTCGGCAGCGATCACGCGCTGCTCGGCATAGGCGCCGGTGGTCACGGCATAGGCGACGCGATCGCCGGGTTTGAGCCAGTCGACATCCGAGCCGACCTTCAAGACCACGCCGGCCGCCTCGCCGCCGGGGATCAGCGGAAATCCGCCCTGCGGCGGATAGAGGCCCGAGCGATAATAGACGTCGATGAAATTGAGACCGATCGCGCTGTGCTTGACCAGGATCTGTCCCGAGCCTGGCTGCCCGGGATCGGCGTCCTCATAGGTCAGGACCTCCGGACCGCCATGGGCATGGATGCGGATCGTTTTGGACATTTTCAGGCTCTCTTGGGATCAGGCTTTCTTGTCCGGCTTGGCGCCGAGATTTGGAAAGAACTGCATGATAGCGCCGATGCAGGCGAGGTAAAGCCCGGTGACCGTAATCCCGATCTTGATGAAATCGCTGACCTGCTCGCCCAGCACGCCGATCTGGTCGTAGAAGGAGGCAAGTGCCGCCTGCGCCAGCGCCAGCGCGCCGAAAGCGCACCAAAGCAGCGTCATGCCGAGATTGATTGGCCGCAGCCGCTTCACCCGCACCGGATGGATGAAATTGATCGGCACGAAGGTGAGAATGCCGGCCACCACGACCACGGCGAAGGAAACCCATTGTCCTGGTTCGATGACGAACAGCGTGAACACCACCATGTTCCAGACGACCGGAAAGCCTTTGAAGAAATTCTCCTTCGTCTTCATGCCGGTATCGGCATAGTAGATCGCGCTCGACACCACGATTATCGCCGCAGACAGGAACGACAGGCGCTCGCCCATGAAGCCGCGCTGATAGAGCGCGAAGGCCGGAATCAACACGTAGGTCACGTAGTCGATGATGTTGTCGAGCAGTTCGCCCGACCATGTCGGCAGGATTTCCTTGACGTCGAGCTTCCTGGCGATCGGCCCGTCGATGCCGTCGACGAAAAGCGCCAGGCCCAGCCACCAGAACATCGCCGTCCAGCGCTGCTCGCTTGCCGCCACCAGCGACAGAAACGCCAGGAATGAGCCCGACGCGGTCAAGAGATGGACCGAGAACGCCCGCGCCTGAGGCCATGTGACTTTCTTCTTCGGCCGCGGAATCCGGTCGGCGATTTTCCTGGCCGTCGTCTTCTTGCTCACGGGCCCCGCCAATCCAGCTTGCAGATTTCGGCCGAGCGGCCAGCAAAGTTCCAGTTGCGGCCAAAGGCCCGCATCTTGCTCTTGTCGGATTTGGCGACGATGATTTCCGGCGCAATCCAGTATTCCGAATTGCTGATGACCGTATCCTTGTCGCGATCCTTGCCGGTGATCGGCGTCACCGCACCATCGATAATCTTCGGTATCTGGAAGATGCGTGTTTTCTCACGCGTCTCGTAGGTGATCGGCACCTGCTCGACGCCGAGGAACTGTCCGACCAGGATGGAGAGCAGCGATGTGGTTCCACCGGCCTTGCCGGTGAATATCTTCGTCAGTCCCTTCACAGCGTAAACCGAGGCGCGCTTGTCGATGAAAAGGCCGGCCGTCCAGTTGCCGCGGCTCATATAGCCGGAGATTTCCATAATCAACCCAAGATTGAGACCGGACAGGTCGACCTCGCCGAAATGGCCGGCATCGATGCGGAACCCCGCCCAGGTTTGGCAATAGCCTTCCGTAGGCGGATGGTTGCCGAGCGACAGAACGCAAGGGCAAAAAACCGTGCAATTGCAGGAGAGGACGAGTTCTCCCTTCATTGCCCAGTTTTGGTCTGTCATCGAATTGTCCCCCTCATGTCGAGACTACTAGTAGCGCTGCTGCCCAGACAAGCAGTATCGCACCGGCCAGCCGCGTCGGCAGATTGCCTGCCGTCTGTTTTTCGACCAGGCTGAACAAGCCGATCAGCGCCATCCAGAACACGTTCATCACACCGACGGCAAACATTACCAGCATTAGAGCCCAGCAGCATCCAAGGCACCACAGGCCCTGCTTCATGCCGAGCCGCAAAATACGAATGGGCCTGGCGCTCCAGTTGGCGAACAGGACCGAGAACGGATTTCTGCACTTGTCCAGACAGACTCCCTTCAGCCAGCTGAACTGATAGAGACCAGCGATCGACAGCGCGGCTGCCCCGGCAATTCCAACCAGCGGATCGAGCATCTGCCCGGATGAGGCGAATGCATGGATTGCGAGCGTCAGGGCAGCGAACATTGCCGAGGCGACAAGCCAGACGCTCAAATATCCAGCGACCAGGATCAGCGGATGGACGGCCGGCTCCCTCTTGATCCGGGCGGTATCCGCGATCTCGCAATAGGTGCGGATCATCGGCGCCGCGGAGGGCAGCATGGTCGCGATGGCCATCAACAGCCACATCGCGGTGAGTGCCCCGCCTTGCGCGCCTAGGCTTGCGCGAAGCGGCGCCGGCGCAAGGCAGAGGGCGAAGAAACGCGCAAGGAAATCCGGCAACGGCAGTAGCTGCAGGTATTCCAGCACGGCGTCGCCGGGTACGTCGGCGCCCGGGAGCCGGCTCACCGCCCCCCGAACTGCCATTGCGCCGAGAAAGAGCCAGGCAAGGGCAACGCCCATGCCGGCAACAACGCTCACGGTCAGTCGAGGGCTGCGCGCAACGCTCGCCATCGCGCGGCCGGTACCGTCGAGGTGGCTGAAATCGTCTTGTTGGCCGGTCATGGCAACCGAATGGGCCGAATCGCCGCGTTGATCAAGCGGCATCACCTGACCTATATGGACCAGCAGGTCGGACAGGCCTCACCTCGCAATCCGGAAGCCGAATTTGAACCACCGGGAAACAGCACGGATACTGGTCGCCGGCAGCGGCCCTGCGGGGCTGATCGCGGCGCTTGGCTTTGCCGAGGCGGGCTTTCCCGTGACGCTCGTCGGACCCGACGCTGCCGGCCCCGACGGCCGGACGACAGCCTTGATGAACCCTGCCCTAAAGATGTTCGAACGGCTAGGGATCTTCGACGGAATCAGGCCGCACGCAGCGCCGCTCAAGGTGATGCGTATCGTTGACGCAACCAACCGGCTGATCCGCAGCCCGACAGTGACCTTTCGCGCCAGCGAGATCAACGAAGAGCAATTCGGGCTGAACTTGCCCAACAGCGTTCTCAACCGCACGCTAGCCGAGGCTGTCGCGCATTCGGGCATCGAATGGCGAAAGTCGATGGTGGAGGCATGGCGCCTCGATGCCGACCATGCACATGCCGTTCTCGCCGACGGTAGCGAGATCGAGGCATCGTTGGCAGTTGCCGCCGATGGCCGTCAATCGCCGGCCCGCGAGGCAGCCGGCATCCGGACCTCGGTCCGATCCTTTCCGCAGGCGGCGCTGGTGCTCAATTTCGGTCACCGCAGCGACCATGCATTCACCTCGACCGAATTCCACACCGAGACCGGTCCGTTCACACAGGTTCCCCTGCCCGGCAACCGGTCCAGCCTTGTCTGGGTGCTCGAACCCGAAATCGCCAAGGATCTTGCAGCACTCGACGAGGCGGAGCTTTCGACGCGGGTCGAACAGCGGATGCAATCGATGCTGGGCCGCGTGTCGGTTGAGCCCGGCCGGCAGGTCTACCCACTTTCAGCGGTGAGCCCGTGGCGGTTTGCGCATCGCCGCGTGGCACTTGTCGGTGAAGCCGCCCACGTGTTTCCCCCAATCGGCGCGCAAGGGCTTAATCTCGGCATCCGGGACATTGACGACCTGATTGGTACCGCAAGCAGAAACCGCTCGGACCCGGGCGCCGCCCAGGCGCTTGCAGCCTATGATTTCAAGCGGCGGCCGGACATTCTGGCGCGCAGCAGCGCGGTCAACCTACTGAACATGTCGTTGCTTTCCGACATGCTGCCGGCCCAGCTGATGCGCAGCGCTGGTCTTGGCGCGCTTGAGGGGTTTGCGCCGTTGCGGGCGTTTTTCATGCGCGAGGGTCTTCGACCCGGCAGCGGTTTTGCGGCGTTTTTTGGCGGATTGCGAAAAGCGGCCGCGCGATAGCGATCGTGGCGCCGCCCTTGATCCGCATCTTGTGATGCTCAAACCGGCATCAGTTGATCGGGATTGAATTGACGCGGCGTCTGCGCCAAATAATGACGATGTCGACCGTAAGGTCTGGGCCGATCTTTGCCTGACCGGTGCGTAAGAATCTAAAGTCCTGGAGCGTTTCCTTGCGTGTTCCAGGATGCGTGGCGTTCAAGAAGTTCAAGTGGTGAGTGCGATGAAGACAGCCAAATTCTCGATCGGACAGGTGGTTCGCCACCGGCTGTTTCCGTTCCGCGGCGTCATTTTCGACGTCGATCCGCAATTCGCCAATACCGACGAATGGTACGAGGCGATCCCCGCTGACGTGCGGCCGCGCAAGGACCAGCCCTTTTATCATCTGCTCGCCGAGAATTCGGAGACGGAATACATCGCCTATGTGTCCGAGCAGAATTTACTCGAGGACCGGTCGGGCGAACCGGTCCGGCATCCGCAGATTGGTGAAATGTTCGACAAGAAGCCCGACGGGCGCTACGAGCCGAAGCACCAATTGAGACATTGACTTAGTCGGGATCTGGCTGGGCTCGGACAGGCTTGAGACAAGTCTGGACCCGATAATCAGCCGATTCAATAAAAAAGCGGGGCATGAACCCCGCTTTTTGTTTTGTTCGAAAACCCGTCGATCAGTTGGCGGCCTTCGCCTTTTCCTGTTCTTCCTTGAGCTTCTTGGCAAAATCCTGATTGTTCTTGGCGACGAACTCCTGGAGCTTCTTCTGTCGGTCCTCGATGTCCGACTGCTGCAGCGGCGGGCCGTCGAAGGCGCCGCTGAAGCCGGTCAGCGCGATCTTGATCGGGTTCGGCTGGTTCTGGAAATTGACCGAGGTCAGCGTCAGGTTCGAACCTTTCTTGAAGGACGCGACGAGCTGATCGGTCAGCGGCACTTCCGCCACGCAGCGATCCGGGAAACAGATCACGTACTCGAGCTTCTGCGCCTTGCCGGCGTCGATCTGGAGGCCGATGCCGGGAGGAACCAAACGGCCGGTCGGAACCGTCACCTGGAACACCTTGCGGTTCACCTTGCCCTTCAATTCGATCAGGCTGACGCCGGTGATGAGCTGACCATTGCCGGCGGTGGTGATGTTCTGGACATTGCAAATGTCGACATCTTCCTGCTTGGTGCAGGCCTTGAACCAGCCTTGCGGAATCTGCTGTTGCTGCTGCGCGACAGCAGCGGGAATCCCGGCGCCCAGAATGCCGACCACGCCAGCGGCCATGACCGACAGGCGGTACGCGTTGCTGTTCAGGCTCGTCATGTCGTGCATTCCTCTCAAATGATCCCGGGACCGGCTTTTTTCATGCCGTGTGGTCCAGCTACCTGTTGCCGAAATGAGGCAACAGAATGACTTCGGACGGCGTGTTACACTGCAAGCGACGCCGAATCCAGCCCGGGCCACGCGAATCTTGGCCGAGGGACTGGGTTGAGGGATTGGCCGGTGCACGACCGGCTCATGTATGCTGCGCATCGAATCGGGAAGGAGACGGTCATGGGCCGCGTTGTCGTTTGGCTGATCGCCACAATCTTGTTTGTCGGCCTTTCCCTGCAGCCGGCCCTGTCGGAACCGAAGCACGCGCTTGCCATGCAGGGCGAGCCGGCGCTGCCGGCCGACTATGATCATTTCAACTACGTCAATCCCGACGCGCCGAAAGGCGGCAGCATTACCTATTGTGTCATCGGCAGCTTCGACAATCTCAATCCGTTCATCCTGAGAAGTCTGCGCACCACCGCGCGCGGCATGATGGATCAAGCTTTTGGCAATCTTGTCTTCGAGCCGTTGATGCAGCGCAACTACGACGAGGCCTTCAGTCTCTACGGCCTGCTCGCCGATACCGCCGACATGGATCCCGAGCGCAAGAGCATCGAATTCCACCTCGATCCCAGGGCCAAATGGTCGGACGGCGAGCCGGTGACGCCGGAAGACGTGTTGTTCACCTATGATGTCTTCACCGAGAAGGGTCGGCCACCTTACAGCCAGCGAATGAAAGCGATCGCCAAGCTCGAAAAGACCGGCGACCGCAGTGTGCGCTTCACCTTCAACGAAAAGGCGGACCGCGAATTTCCCCTAATCATTGCGCTGACGCCGATCATCCCGAAACACGCGTTCAACAAGGACACTTTCGACAGGACGACGCTGAAGCCGGTGATCGGCAGCGGGCCTTACACGGTGGCGCAAGTCGTGCCCGGCCAGCGCATCGTGTTCAAGCGCAATCCGGACTATTGGGGCAAGGACGTGCCGTCCAAGCGCGGCTTCGACAATTACGACCAGATCACCATCGAGTATTTCCTCAACGCCAACGCCAAGCAGGAAGCGTTCAAGAAAGGCATCTGCGCCATCGACGACGACAGCGACCCGGTCAAACGCGAGCGCGATCTCGACTTTCCGGCCTTCCACAGGGGCGAGGTCATCGCCGAAACTTTCGATACCGGCATTCCGCCGGTGTTCAACGGTTTCCTGTTCAACACGCGGCTGCCGAAATTTTCCAATCCGATCGTACGGCGCGCGCTCGGCATGCTCTACGACTTCGAATGGGCCAACAAGAATCTGTTCGGCGGCAAATACACGCGCACGATGAGTTTTTGGCAGAATTCCGAGCTGTCCGCGCTCGGCCACCCGGCCAGCGAAAAGGAAAAGGCCCTGCTGGCCCCCTACCCCGGCCGCGTGCCCGCAGATGTCATGGACGGCACCTACAGGCCGCCCGTTACCGATGGCTCCGGCCAGGACCGCAAGGTGCTGAAGGCGGCATTCGAGCTGCTGAAGAGCGCGGGCTATACGGTGCAGGACGGCGCGATGCTCGATCCCCAGGGAAAGCCGTTCGGTTTCGAGATCCTGACCGCCTCGCAGGACGAAGAGCGACTTGCCGCTATCTATCAGCGCACGCTTGAGAAGCTCGGCATCGATGTCAGCATTCGCAGCCTCGACGGCGATCAGATCCAGTCGCGCAAGCAGCGTTTCGATTTCGAGGTGCTGGTCGGCTCGACCGGTTTCAACAACTCGCTGTCGCCCGGTATCGAGCAAGCCGGGCGCTGGGGATCCGCTGCCGCCAAGGCCGAAGGCTCGTTCAACCTAGCGGGTGTCGCCGACCCAGCAGTGGACGCGGCGATCGAGGCGATGTTGAGAGCTCGCTCGAAGGAGGACTATGTCGCTGCTGTCCGGGTCCTCGACCGGCTGCTGATCTCAGGCAATTACATGGTGCCGACCCAGCACAACAACCAGCAATGGCTCGCTTATTGGAACTATCTGGAACATCCGCAAAAGACGCCCATATACGGTTATCAGTTGCCGACCTGGTGGCGCAAACCGAAGTGACCTCTTCAGAACAGGAGATCAAGATGAACGACGAGAACTCGATTACCGTCGATGTGGTCTCCGACGTCGTGTGCCCCTGGTGCTTTATCGGCCAGAAACGGCTCGACAAGGCGATTGCCGCCGTCGACATCGACGTTCACATACGTTGGCGGCCCTTCCAGCTCGACCCGACGATTCCGCCCGAAGGCAAGAACCGCCGCGACTACATGGTAGCGAAATTCGGCAGCGAGCAACGCATCCGCGAGATCCATGCCCGGATCGAGCCGTTGGGCGAGGCTGAGGGGATTTCCTTTGCCTTCGACGCCATCAAGGTCGCGCCCAATACGCTGGATGCGCACCGGCTCATTCGCTGGGCCGGGACGGCCGGCGAGGCCGTTCAGAACCGGCTGGTGCGCCGGCTGTTCCAGCTGAATTTCGAAGAAGGCGCCAATCTCGGCGATCATGCCGTGCTGATCGAAGCCGCCCGCGAGGCCGGCATGGATGCCTCCGTCGTCGAAACGCTTCTGTCGACGGACGCCGATGTAGAGGCGGTGCGCACCGAAATCGCCACTGCTTCGCGCATGGGCATATCGGGCGTGCCGTGCTTTCTGCTTGAAGGCAAATATGCGGTGATGGGCGCCCAGGACGCCGATACGCTTGCCGATGCGCTGCGCCAGGTGGCTGCGGCCAAGGCACGCGGCGAACTGGAGACGGCGAACTGAGCCGGACTATTTTCGACTATTTCACCGTCACCTTGGCCTTGCTGACGAAAAGGCCATGGCCATGCTTGCCGGTTCAGGTCAATCCCTTGGTGGAGGACTGGCAGGAAAACAGCCCCTTGCTCCAGCTGTTGCCGTAGGCCTTGCTCGCCCGGGTTCGTGATCTGTGTCGGAATCGATGTCGGTCCGCATCCTGGACGTAGGGGCAACGTCGTTGCTTGGCTGATTACGGGCTCTCCCGACAAGGCGGCTTCACCCACGAATCATACAGGTCGCGTTCTGGCCGCCAACGAGGTCGGACCTGGCCGTAAGGGCGCGCTGAAGATCGGTTCAGGCTGTGAAGATCGACCGCTGGACGGCGCTTCTACGTTCACAAAGCTGTGTGAGGGCCTTCCCCAAGGGAAGGTCCCTACTTTCTCCGGCGTAGGCAAGTAACGTATTGAAATTGCATTGATATCAAGCGCCTAGAATTCCGACGGCACAGCCCCGTGATCATCCACTCTGTTGCTCCACTGCAACGGCCGGCGAGTTAAGCCGCCCGCGGCTGGTGAAAAGCTAATGGAAAATGATCAATTGGTGTTACTGTCCGTAATAAAAGAAAAATCGTTTGGGCGGGATAGTGATTCGGGTCGATAGACCAACGCGACATTCAATATCGGAAAAATGGCTCCGCGGTGCCGCAAGGCAGTCGCCCCTTACGCCCGTATCGTCGATGCGCAGCTTCTGGGGCCTGATGCGGGCCTACTGGTTTTCGGACAAGTGGGTGGAAGCCTGGACCTTGACGCTGGTGATCGCCCTGCTCACCGCGCTCTCCAGCAAGTCAGGCGTGTGGTTTGCCGTAGCATCCGGAGAGCTGGTCAACTCGATCGCCTTTTTCCATGATGCCGCGAACACCACCCCGCTTCAGACACTGCTGGCCAATGCCGGGATACTTGTCCTCCTGGTCTTGCTCAAGGATGCGGGTTTTACCGGTATCCGCAGCCTGGTGTCCGCAACGTTGCATCGCAAGTGGCGCGGCTGGCTGGACAGCCAGTTCAACGAAGCCCTGCTTGATTCCAATCACACCCATTTCCACGCTCAGCATGGCTCGTCAGGTGCCGCCGCTCCCGACAATATCGACCAGCGCATCCAGGAATCGATCAAGGATATGACGGGCGGCGCCATCGGCCTCGCGATGGGGGTTTTGGCCGTTGCTACTTCATTGTATTTCGTCGGCCAGCAACTGCTTGCACACTCGGCGGAGGTCAAAGGGCTGGAGTTCCTCGGCAGCTATGGCAGCGCCGTCCTCGCCTTTCTGGCAGTCGCCACCTACGTGCCGTTGAACACCTGGATCGCCGTCAAGCTGGGCAGGCTGCTGGAACGGCTCAATGTCAGGATGCAGCAGGCCGAAGGCAGCTATCGCGGCGAGCTGATCACCTTTCTGCGCCGCAGTTTTCATGTCGCCGCATCGCAAGGGGAGAACGTGCAGAAGGCAGTGCACAGCCAGCGCTATGTCGACATCGACCGCACCTGGGCGCGGCTGAACATCGTCAACACAGGCTACAATTCGTTCGAGCTGATCTACAATTTCATCGGTGCCCGCATTGTCGCCTACGGGCCAGGCTTGGTTCCCTTCATCCATAACGGGTTCGATCTCAAGGGCTACATAACCGGCTCCGAGATGGTCAACTCGCTGATCAGTCAATGCTCGTGGTTCATCCATGTCATGCCTGCCATCGCCGCGCTGCGGGCCAACAGCCAGCGCGTCACCGAACTCGCAAACGCGATCGAAAACGTTCAGCACCCGCAGGAATTTTATCAGCAGACCGGCCGCTCCGATTTTCGCTACGACCGCCAAAACCCTGTTTTCGGCCTGACCATCCAGAAACTAGAGCTGGCGCATCAGGGCGAGGACGCAACGCCCTTCCTGAGTGCCGCGAACTTGCGCTTCCGGCGTGGCGAATGGACTTTCCTGAAGGGCGAATCCGGTTGCGGCAAGACCTCGCTGATCAAGGCGATCAACGGCCTTTGGCCCTATGGCCGCGGCACCATCGTCTTCCCGGAAGGGGTCAGGAGTTTCTACGCCGCCCAGGAGGTGAAGCTGCAGCAGGTTTCGCTGAAGCAATTGGTCTGCCTGCCGGGTTCCGAGCATGATTATCCCGACGTGCAGGTCGCATCCGCCCTGCACAAGGCCGGCCTCGGCGATTTCATCGAGCATTTGGCCGATGAGAGCCGTGAAGGAAAGATCTGGGATCAGGTTCTCTCGGGTGGGCAGAAACAGAAGCTGGTTGTCGCCCGTATCGTGCTGCAGCAGCCGGGATTGCTGTTCCTCGATGAAGCCACTGGCGCTCTCGATCCCGATGGACGGATCGCCTTCCACCAGGCGATCAAGGACAATTGCCCTGATGCAACTGTGATCTCGATCATGCATGAGGCGACGCCGCCGAGATCGCTCGCGGGCACCGAATTCTACCACAGCGTCGTTGCGATCGCCGACGGCGTCGCCACCAAGAAGCCGCTGGTTCCGAGCTTGCCGGTCGAGCTCACCACCATCCTCACGCAGCCGACGCGGCCGGCCGAGGACAAGTGGCTGCGCTTTCCCCGCCGGCTTAAGCAGAGATAGCTGCGGCACCGTTGCCAGCATCCAGCCAGCCTGCCACGTAGCCCGATCACAGTCTCGCGATCCAGTCGGTTTGCCGCCGTTTTAACCCGCTCTCGCGATTGACTTGGCAAGGCGCGCTCCTATGTTGCGCCGGCTTGCAGAATCTCAATCCGAACTCGCGAGCAGAAAGGTCACCGCGCCATGCCTGGCGACAGTCACAGTCGAACGCAACCGCCGTCCGCTTGACGTGATCTGACAGGCTCACGTCCTGCCGGACGGCAAGGAGTGAGCCATGAACGAGTTTTCCCCCGTTGCGGGCGGCGACGCCGTCGCCATCGCCCGCGTACTTGCCAACGAACACGTCGCCGACATGGTCGAGGCGCTGAACCAGGAGCCCCGCGAGACGGCATCGGAGCTGCTTTGCGAAGTGCCGTTCGAGCGGCTGGTCGAGATCTTCGACCAGCCGAAGCTCAACGGCGCATCCGAACTCGTCGAGGCACTACCCCGCATCAAGGCAGGCAGACTGCTTGCCGCCATGTCGGTCGACCGCGCCGCCGACATACTGCGCGATCTGAACGAACCGGCTCGTTCCGAGCTGCTCGGCGGCCTGGCGCCACCGCTGCGCGCGACGTTGCTTGCTATTCTCGGCTACCCCGAGGGCAGCGCCGCCTCGCTCATGACGACTGAATATGTCAGCGTGCCGCCGGACTGGAGCGTTGCCCGCACGCTGGATTACATTCGCAAGGTCGAGCGGACGCGCGAAACCGTCTACGCGATCTACATCGTCGATCCGCAAACGCAGGTCCTGTTGCGCTCGACCAGCCTGCGTCGACTGATCGCTGGCGAACCCGACGAACTGATCATGGCAATAGCGCCGGATCGTGCGCCTATCACTGTTTCACCGCTGACCGATAGTGAAAAGGTTGCTCAGTTGATCTCCAAATATGATCTGCTCGCCGTCCCGGTCGTGGACAACGGCAAGCTCCTCGGCATCGTCACCATCGACGACATTATCGATACGATGATCTCGGAAACGACCGAGGACGTGCATCGTTTCGGCGGCATGGAGGCTCTCGACGAGCCCTATATGAAGATGGGTTTTCTGGCGATGATCCAGAAGCGCGCCGGGTGGCTGTGTGCGCTGTTTATCAGCGAGATGTTGACCGCCAACGCGATGCAGAGCTACGAGGGCGAGCTGGAAAAGGCGATCGTGCTGACCCTGTTCATTCCATTGATCATGAGCTCCGGCGGCAATTCCGGCTCGCAGGCGACCTCGCTCGTCATCCGAGCCCTGGCGCTGCGCGAGATCGGCCTTGGCGACTGGTGGCGGGTGGCCCTGCGGGAGCTGCCCACCGGCCTGGTGCTTGGCTCGATCCTTGGCGTAGTCGGCGTCTGCCGCATCGCGCTCTGGCAATATTTCGGCTTCTACGACTACGGCCCGCACTGGCCGCTGATCGCAATGACGATCGGCGCCACGCTGGTTGGCATCGTCACCTTCGGCTCGCTGTCTGGATCGATGTTGCCGTTCGCCCTGAAGCGCATCGGCTTCGACCCGGCCAGCGCATCAGCCCCGTTCGTCGCCACGCTGGTCGACGTCACCGGGCTGGTGATCTATTTTTCTGTGGCGCTGGTGATCCTGCGCGGAACGTTGCTGTAAGAAAACTCACGCACTTCCATCGCGGCAATCTTGTTGCCGCGATGGGTCGTCGTCGCGTCAGACGCGCTCACCATCTCTCACCCGGTAAGTCGGTTTGTACATGGTGACGAGTTCTTCCGCCGCGGTCGGATGCACCGCCATGGTGCGATCGAAATCATCTTTGGTCAGCCCGGCCTTCAGCGGTATGCCGAGAAGCTGCGCCATTTCGCCGGCGTCCGGCCCGAGGATATGGGCGCCGAGGACTCTTTTCGACGCGCCGTCGACGACCAGCTTCATCAGCATCTTTTCGTCGCGGCCGGAAAGCGTGTGCCGCATCGGCCGGAAGGTGGCGCGGTAGATTTCAAGATCCGAAAAGCGCTTTGCCGCCTCATCCTCCGACAGGCCGACCGTGCCGATCTCGGGCTGTGAAAAGACTGCGGTAGCGATCGTGTCATGGTCGGGCGCCATCGGATTGTCCTTGAAGGCGGTCTCGACGAAGCACATCGCCTCGTGGATCGCCACCGGCGTCAATTGCACGCGGTGGGTGACGTCACCGATCGCCCAGATGTTGTCGATGTTCGTGCGGGAGTATTCGTCGACCTGGATTGCCCCGGTTTTGGTCATCTCGATGCCGACCCCCTCCAGGCCCATGTTCTCGGTGTTGGGAATGCGGCCGATGGCGAGCATGACCTGATCGACCGTCAACACGGTGCCGCCGGTGACAAGCGCGTCGAGCCGGCCGTCAGGGCGCTTCCTGACCCACTCGGACACGGCGTGGCAGAGGATTTTTATCCCCTTCTTTTCCATCGTCTCGTGCAGCATGCGTCTGAGGTCCATGTCGAAACGGCTGAGGATCTCCTTGCCGCGATAGACCAGAGTCGTGTCGACGCCCAGCCCATGAAAGATATTGGCGAATTCGACGGCGATATAGCCGCCGCCCTCGATCATGATTGCCTTCGGCAGCTCCTTGAGGTCGAAGGCTTCGTTGGAAAAGATGCAGTGCTCATGGCCGGGCAATGCCGGATGCGGCGCCGGGCGCCCGCCGGTAGCGATCAGGATCTGGTCGGCGGTAACGGTGCGATCCTCACCGAGAAGATGCACCACATGCGGATCGACCAGGGTGGCGCGCGAATGAAAGACCTCACCGCCGGCGCCCTGCACGTTCTTCTTGTAGACGGCCTCCAGCCGGCTGATTTCGCGGTCCTTGTTGGCGACCAGCTTCTGCCAGTCGAAATGCGCCTCAGGCACCGTCCAGCCAAAACCGGCAGCGTCGGCGAAATGCTCGGGGAATTGCGAGGCGTAGACATAAAGCTTCTTCGGCACGCAGCCGCGGATCACGCAGGTGCCGCCGTAGCGAAATTCCTCGGCAATGCCGACACGCTTGCCGAGTAGAGCCGCGACGCGCGCCGCCCTCACCCCGCCGGAGCCGCCGCCGATGACGAAAAGATCGTAGTCGTAACCGGCCATGGCTGAACTCCTTGCCCCTCAAACATCGAGACAGGTAGGCTGCCGACTATCAAAAGAAAAGCCCGGACTTGCCGGGCTTTCTGGTCCAGTGGCGGTCAGGCCACTCGGAAGTCCGCGATCAATTCGGCGTGGCGTCCGCGGGAGCAGCGCCGTCTGCCGGGGCGGCACCCTCGGCAGGTGCAGCCTGCGCCTTGGCATTCGCCGCTGCACCCAGGGTCTCGCCGACCTGCTGGGCGAGATCGCGAGCCAAGCCGTTCTGCCAGATCTCGGCAGCCTTCACCAGTTCGCGCGTCACGATCGGGCCGTTGTCGAGCAGCTTCTTGCCGGACTCGGAATTGTAGAAGGCGGCGATTTCATTGAGTTCCTTTTCCGAGAACACCTTTGCATAGGCAAGCGCTGCTTCCTTTTCCAGGTCGGCGCGGCGCGATGCCAAGGCCATCGCCTTCTCGTTGATCGTCTTGGCGATCAGTTCCTGCATGTCCGGGTTCTTCTGGATCAGCTGCTGCTCGAGCGCCGCGGCCGCTTGCGGCAGGATGTTGTCGAACGTATCCGTCGCATGGATCGCCGCGACCGCGGCACGCGCCGCCTTCAGATGCGCATCAGTGACGTCCTGCGAAAACGCCGGCGACGAAAACGCGAAAACGGCCGAGGCCGCCAGAATGGCAAAAAAGCGGCCAACCCGGTTATGCAACATCATGATCGGTAAAACTCCTTGGTTTTCGGGCGGCATGGACGGTTTGGATGCCGTCGCCGCCGGCTATGATGGCCGTTGTCGCCAGCCCGATGAAAAGACCATGCTCGACCACGCCGGGAATGGAGTGGAGAGCATTCGAAAGCGCTCTTGTATCCGGAATGCGGCCAAAAGATGCATCGAGGATAAAATGGCCGCCGTCTGTAACAAATGGCTGGGTCCCCGTCATCCTCAATGTAACAGGGCCGGAAAGGCCCAGGTTTGCAGCCGCCACGCCAACCGCAATTTCGGTGGCGCGCAGGCCAAACCGGTTGACTTCGATGGGCAGCGGAAAGCGGCCGATCATCTCGACCATCTTGGAGCTGTCGGCGATGACGATCATGCGGACGGAGGCCGCCGCGACAATCTTCTCGCGCAGCAGCGCGCCACCGCCGCCCTTGACCAATGTCAGCGCCGGATCGATCTCGTCGGCGCCGTCGATGGTGAGGTCGAGCTCCGGTGTTTCCTCGAGGGTCGACAGCGGCACACCAAGCTGGGTGCAAAGGACGGCGGTGCGCTCCGAGGTCGGCACGCCGATGACAGTCAGGCCGGTGGCGACCTTGTCGGCGAGCAGCCGCACGAACTCATCCGCTGTCGTGCCGGTGCCGATGCCGAGCCGCATGCCATCCGTCACATGGGCCAGCGCTGTCCGCGCGGCCTCAACCTTCAATTGCCTCGCATCCATGCCGGGCCCCAAGATTTGTTTAGGCGCTCGTAGCATTTTTGCCGAGCTGGTCAAAGGACCTTGCCCGCGGTGGATAAGCCGGCTTGCCTGAACGGGCGGCAGCGGTTATCGCCTGCCGGCAATCGAATCGTCACAGGACAGGCCATGACCCGACCGACCATCGTGTTCGACCTCGACGGGACGCTGATCGACACGGCGCCGGACCTGCTCGACAGTCTCAACCACAGCCTTGCCGCCAGCCAGCTCGCGGCCGTCGACGAAGTCGGCTTCAAGCGTTTCGTCGGCCATGGCGGCCGCGTGATGATCGAGCGCGCCCATGCAGCGCAACACAGGTCGCTGGCCGTGGAGGAGCACGATCGCCTGCTAAAGCTGTTTCTGGACCATTACACCGTTAACATTCCCGGCAAATCGCGCCCCTACCCGGGCGTTCCCGAGGCGATCGCACGGTTCGAGGCAGCCGGTTACCTGCTGGCCATCTGCACCAATAAATATGAGGCCAATTCGGTGGCGCTGATCGAGGCGCTCGGTATGACCAGGCATTTCGCGGCGATCTGCGGCCAGGACAGTTTTCCGTTCCGCAAGCCCGACCCGCGCCATCTCACGCAGACCATCGCGCGTGCCGGCGGCGATCCGCACCGTGCACTGATGGTCGGTGATTCGCAGACCGACATCGACACGGCAAAGGCCGCCGGCATTCCGGTAGTGGCAGTCGATTTCGGCTACACCGATCGTCATGTGCGGGAGTTCGAACCATCGGCGGTGATCTCGCATTTCGATTCGTTAACGCTCGATCTGGTACAAGGGCTGATGGCCGCGGCAGAAGGCTGAAGCCGGTCATAGTCCAGACGGCCAGATGACGGCCGACAAGTGGTTGACTTCGCAGGCCGGCCTCCCTTATATCGCGGCGCGCTTGGCCTTCGGGCAACGAGCGGGCGATTAGCTCAGCGGGAGAGCACACCCTTCACACGGGTGGGGTCGCAGGTTCAATCCCTGCATCGCCCACCATCTTTTCAAGCACTTAGCCATCACCGACGGGGAATGCTGCCGTGATCGAGAACCAGCGCATGATCGCATTGGTTTTCCGTGCGCTTTTCCGCAAGCTATAAGACTGACAGGCACACTTACGCTTGGCACAATTGCCGGTCTGGACGATCCGCAAGCCCGAGTCCGGGAACAAACCCGTATGTAGATGAGTTTCTGCTCATCGAAATGTGAGGGAAAGCCATGTCCAGACTTGTTTTGGCGGCCGCCGTGCTGCTTGTCGGCGGATCGGCCTTTGCCGCGGACGAAAATCCGGTGCCGCCGCAGAATGCCAAGAAGCTGTCGGAAATCATCGCCAAGGTCGAGCAGCGCGACGACTTCCGCTACATCAAGGAAATCGATTGGGACAGCGGCGCCTACACCGTCATTTATTACACGAACGACAAGGCGAAAGTTGAAATCACCTATGATCCGGTGACAGCCGCGCCGAAATGAGGCTGGCCGCCAACGGTCCAGATTCTAAAAAATGCCGCTCCTCGAAGGCCCGCGGCCTTCGGCACACCCTTGCGTAGATATGACTTTGATGGCTGACTGGGTGCTATCATTGCGCGCGGGGGTGGGCATGGCGACGGTAAAGCACGTATTGAAACGCTTTTTGATGGTGCTCGCGGGTTATTTCATAGCGGTACTGGTTGGGCTGATCGCGGTGGCGGCGATCTATGGCGGGCTGAGTTCGCTGCCAAATGCGCCGAATTATTTCGACGTCATGGGTGTCACCCCCGTTGCGGTGCTGCTGTTGCCGCCGCTCGGCATGTTCATCTATTTTCTGACGATTGTGATGACCGGCCTGCAGACGCTGATCTTCGCACTGATTGCCGAGTTTTTCTCGCTGCGCAGTTTTTGGCTGCACATGGTCTTCGGCGCGGCGGCCGCGGTTGGCGGCTTCGCCTTGATCTGGCCCAGTGTACCGGACGACACGAACCCGGAGCGCTGGGCCGATATCGGCATCATTGCCGCGGCAGGCGTTGTCGCGGGCTTGGTCTACTGGCTCATCGCCGGACGCGATGCGGGTTTCCGGCGCCCACTGTTTCAGCGCTAGAACCGTATCTCTCAGCTGGCCGGCGAACGCACCGCTTCCGTGCTGTCGAGCGCCTGCTGCAGCCTTGTGTCGCGGCCGTAGACGTCATTGAAATATTCGACGGTACCGGACAGGTCCGGCCATGCGGTGAAATAGGCGACATAGACCGGGATCTTGCGTGTCACGTCCTCGGTCGAATGTCCGTGTTTCAGTCTGTCCTCGATGTAGTCGACCGAGGTACCGAGCACGGCAGCCGCCATGCCGCGCGGATCCTGCAAGCGAACGCAACCATGGCTGAGCGCGCGCATGTCGCGCTGGAAAAATGACTTCTGTGGTGTGTCGTGCATGTAGATGGCGTGCTTGTTGGGAAACAGTATCTTCAGCTCGCCCAGCGCATTGGCCTCGCTCGGCAACTGGCGCACGCCGTAGGGTATCTTTGCGCCATAGGCACCCCAATCGACTGAGGATGAGGGAATGCGCTTGCCGCGGGCATTGACCACCTCATAGCCGGCGCGGTCGAGATAGCCAGGATCGCGCCGCAGCCGCGGCAACATCTCGTTGACCAGGATCGACTGCGGCACGCCCCAATAGGGATGAAAGTCGACCTGCTCGATCTGATCATAGAAGAAAGCAGTCTGGTTGGTGGGCCTGCCGACCACGGCGCGGGTCTTCAGCTTTTCCTCGCCGTCGTCGATATAGCTCGCGGTAAAAGCCGGCTGGTTGATGAAGACGCGCGGGCTGCCGAGGTCGGAAGGCAGCCAGCGCAACTCTTCGAGCGCAACCCGAACTTTCTGAATTTTGTCGGCCTTGGACGTTCCGGCCAACGATGCAACGGTACGCGGGCCGATGACGCCGTCGCCTTTCATGCCGGCCCGTTTCTGCACCGCCTTGATCACCGGCACCAGCTCCGGATCGTAGACCTCGCTGGTGGCGAGCCTCGCCAGCACCTCGCCATAGGCACCGCCCATCTCGTCATCGAGATTGCGCGCGATCCTTGTCAAAAGCTTCGGCAGCTCGGGGCTGGTCTGCCCCGGTTTCAACAGCAGATTGGGATCGACGACGATCTCGTCCTCGGCGCTGGCCTGTAGCGATTCCAGTTCGACGCGCAGCGCCTGATACTCGGAATTCTGTGGATGCCGTGATTCGAGATAAGTGCGCACTTGCTGGGTATGGGCCAGCGTCTTCAGTACCCCTTCCATGTCGAGCGGCTTCGGCGGAAAATCGTAGTAGCCGGTGATGCGGTTGGGATCGACGCGGCCGCTTTGTGCGTCGCGGGCGTAGCGCAGGACACGGGCCGACATCGCCATCTCAAAGCGAACCAGCTCTTTCAGGCGCTCATCGGCATTGCCCGCCGATGCGCCTGCTGCCGGAACTTCGACGGTGTAGTCGGCGGGCGTCAGGCCGTAGCTCGCGGCCTCGCCCAGCACCCGCACAGCATCCTCGGCACGGCTGTTGGGACTGGTTCCCGTCACCCAGAGGAAATCCGGATTGGCTGAGTAGTACGCGATCAGCGCCTTGGCGATGTCCTTCTCGGCGTAGAGATCATAGCCGTCGAGCCCGGCAATGGCTTCGCGGAATGCAGCCCCGGTGGCCGTCGGCTCGAATGCAGCATCCTGAGGCGTTGCCGGTTCAGGCGCTGCCGACAGTGCCGAAAAATCGACGCGCACCAGCGGATCGCTCTTGTAGGTGTAATAGGACGGGCTGCTGATTTGCGCACCACCACCCCCACCGGAAGCGGCTGGCGCCTTGGGCTTGTATTTTGACGGTGGCGGCGGAAAGTTACCTTTCGGCGGTGCGTGTTTGACGCCGCCGCCGAAAAGCATGTCGAAGAACCCTTGCGCTTCAACCTGCGGCGTCCCGAAGGCCAGCATTGCCGCGGCCACCGCGAACGGCAGCACGGTTGCTTTGTTTCCAAGGAGTTTCATGGATCACCCGCTCCGGTTGAACCGGATCCCGTTCCGCACCGCTTTCACGGTCTCGCCCACCCCATGGCGGATGTAAGGCGTGACTACACTGATTCATACTGATTTCGTTAAGCTTCCATAAATTTCGGAACGTCTGTTGCAGAACGGTTTCACAAGGTCGTGACGGGTCAAGCGAATCCGTCGCCGTCCTCGGCCAGAACGGCAACCGTCCAATGACCAAGTCTCACGCGTTTGCGCCGCCGTCGATGATCAATGCCGCGCCTGTCACGAAGCGTCCTTCGGGACCGGCAAGCCAGGCGACCATGCCGGCGATCTCGTCGGCCGTTCCGAAGCGAGGCATCGCCATCTTCTGGCGCTGATGCTCGGCGTGCGGGCCGGCTGCCGGATTCATGTCGGTATCGGTCGACCCCGGATGGACGACATTGGCGGTGATGCCGCGCGGACCGAGATCGCGGGCAAAGGCCTTGGTCAGGCCAACCAAGGCAGCCTTGCTGGCCGAATAAGCGCTCAGGCCGGCGTCGGTGGCACGCTCGGCCAGATTGCTGCCGATCGAGATGATCCGGCCACCCTCGCCCATATGTGCTGCTGCCGCCTTGACGGCGACGAACGGGGCCCTGAGGTTGACCGCCATCGTCTCATCGAAGTCGGCAAGCGACAGAGCATCGATCGGCGCAGCGCGCCAGATGCCGGCGCTGTTGACGAGGATGTCGAGCCGTCCGAAGGCTTTTGCTGCCTCATCGACTGCCGCCTCGATCGCCGCAGCATCGCGATTGTCGGCCTTGATGGCAAAGCCCCGGCCGCCGGCCGCCTCGATTTCCCTGACCACCGCGAGTGCCCTTTCCTCACCATTCACATAGGTGATCGCCACGCCTGCGCCGTCGGCCGCGAGCCTTCTTGCGATCGCCGCACCAATGCCGCGGCTGCCGCCGGTGACGAGGGCGGCCTTGCCGTTCAAGCTTCTGGATGACATCTGCTTCTCCATTTTGTAGTGATTGATACATAAATATCTGCCAGCCTTGCTGAACCACGTCAACTGAATTATGTATCGATCAATACAGAAAGGATACCATGCCGGAACGAGGCCGCCCCCGCACCTTCGATCGAGCCGCCGCCTTGCGGCGCGCAATGGAAGTGTTTTGGCTCAAGGGTTATGAGGGCGCGTCGATAAGCGATCTGACCGCTGCAATGGGCATCAACTCACCCAGCCTCTATGCCGCCTTCGGCAGCAAGGAAGCGCTATTTCTCGAGGCAACCGAGCTTTACACGCGGGTCGAGGGAACCGAGATCTGGTCCGCGCTGGAAAAGGCGCCGACCGCGCGCCAGGCCGTCGAGCGGTTCCTGCGGCAGACTGCCAGGGCCTATTCACAGACCGGTCGTCCGCAAGGCTGCCTTATCGCGCTCGCCGCATTGCACCAGGACTCAAGCCGCGGCGCCATCTGTGATGATCTGCGCCGTCGCCGCGCCGAAAACCGCGAAGCCTTGCTGAGACGCTTCGAGCGTGGCGTGGCCGAAGGAGAGTTGCCGGCCGATTTCGACTGCGGTACGGCCGCGACCTTCTACGCCACCGTGCAGCACGGCATGTCGATCCAGGCGCGCGACGGCGCGTCGCGCTCGGCCCTTCTGGCGACGGTGGCCGGGGCAATGGCGGCTTGGATAGCGATGGCCGGCACCGGGGTGGCGGCGTGACGATCGAACCCGGCAGACAAGACCAGACATTCAGATCACTGCAGAGACGGCTCCAGCCTGCCGGCAACGAAGCCAACGGCACGCTCCACCACACCCCTGTCGGCGAGAATGCGGCGGTGGCCGAGCCCGTCGGCCCAGTACAGCCGCACATGGTCTCCGGCGCGCGCGTAGAGCCTTGCATGATCGGCGGACACTTCGCGGTCGTCCGGCGCGTGGATCACCAGCGTCGGCAGCAGCGTGCTTGCCAGCTGGCGATCACCGGTAAACTCGTGCAACGGCCGGCCGGCGATACGCTCGACCCGGTCGGCCATGGCGACCTGCGAGCGCGAGCCGACATTCAGCATGCGACTGAAATCAGCAAAGATTGCCGGCAGTGAGCTCGGCGCAGCGATAAGCACCAGTCGCCCGGCCGCCAATCGCGGGATGTTCCTGATTGAACCGGCAACTGCATTGGCGGCAACGGCACCACCAAAGGAATGGCCGACGATCGCGGCAAACGGCCCGAACCATTCGCCGGCAACCCGTGCCGCGTCGACCGCACTGACCAGGGTAAGCCGGCGGCCCTGCGACTGGCCGTGGCCCGGCAGGTCGAGCGAGACGACCTTATAGCCAGCATCGCGATAGGCTTCGATCAGCGTGCGCATGTATTCGGTGCGCGAACGCCAACCATGGATGACGAGCACGGTGCCGGCAGTGGCCCTGCCCGGCTCGGGCCGGAATTCATGCACCATGACGCAGCCGGTTCTGGTCTTTAGCCGGTGATGTCGTGCCTGGGTCATGAAATCGGCGGCGCGATCGATTGCGCGGCGCTCGCCTTCACTCAAGCTCTTCTCATGCGGCGTGCGGCAGAACAGCTCGAATGCAGCGCGCCCGGTGAGTCGCGGTGCCACATGCTCAGCCACTCCGAACGTGCCGCGGATGACCTTCAGTCCAAATGATGCCATAGTGGCGATCCATTCATTGGTTCAAGCATGAACATAATAGTTCAAACATGAACATTAAGCAAGACCTGCCCTGGGACAATCCGCGCTTTCGCAACTGGGTGGCAGTGGCGCGCGCATGCCACGTGCTGGAACGCACCCTGGCGGTGAAGCTGGCGCCGCTCGACCTGAAGCCGGCGCAGCTCGACGTGCTGATGAACCTCTACCGTCATCCCGGCATGTCGCAGCACGACCTCGCTCGCCGGCTGCTGGTCGGTCGCTCCAACATCACCATGCTTTTGCCGCAGCTGGAGACTCGTGGCCTGCTGCGCCGCGAGGGCGACGAGAAGGACAAGCGCGTGCTGCGGCTGACGTTGACCGAGACCGGCGAGGCACTGCTGATGCAGGCGCTGAAGGTCCATATGGCGCTGATCGAGAAGGCGATGAGCCAGTCGACGCCGGAGCAATGCGACATGATCGGCGAACAGATGCGTAGGGTTGCCGAGGTTTTGAAGACCGCCTGACAGCCCAGCGCTCCACCAACAAGTGCTTCACCACATCGATTTTTTCGCGCGCTCCGGCCATTCCTTGTCGTAGACCTCGCCGTCGATGTTCTTGCGGCTGGTGATTTCCAGAATTTGGCCGGGAGTCGGCAGCGATCTCGGGTCGACATGCCTTGCCGGATTCCACAACTCCGACCGGTGGATGGCGCGGGCGCACTGGAAATAGACCGCATCGACCTCGATGACCGTCACCGAGCGCGCCGGCTTGCCTTCGACTGCGAACGAGTCGCAGAGCGCGGCATCGGTGGTGATGTGGGCGCGGCCATTGACGCGCAGCGTCGTGCCGGAACCCGGCACCAGGAACAGGAGCGCGACGCGCGGATCGCGAAGGATGTTCCTTAGCGAATCGGCACGGTTGTTGCCGCGCCGGTCTGGCATCATCACCGTTTTCGGATCGTGGATGCGGACGAAGCCGGCGAGATCGCCGCGCGGCGAGCAGTCCAGCCCTTCAGGCCCGCAGGTTGCGAGCACGGCGAACGGCGAAGCCTCGATGATAGCTGCGTATTCGGGAATCAGCTGATCGAGTTCTTTGACCACCGACGCCTCGCCAGGCAGGCCATAGAGCGTTTCGAGCTGTTCGACGCTGGTGATCATGGACATGTTTTCGTCTCCAAAGCTTTGCCGGCGCTACTCCAGATGCATGACGTTTTCACGACATCGTGCCCGCTTGCCGGTCATCAGGAAACGGGTGTCGAGGCAACGCGAAGAAGGGCAAACCGCTTTCACCTACACAATCGCACCGACGGATACGGAGACCGAAAATGGATAAACCGCTCGACCGGCGACGCACCGCCATGGAACTTATTGAAAACATGTTCAATGTTGAAATGCGTTTCCTGCAATCAGGGTCGGAAAGGCTCGATGTGCTTGCCAGCGCATTCCATGCCGAGATTGTGGTGCATGAGCCGCAGTCCCTGCCCTATGCCGGTGACTGGAATGGCCTCGACGGCGTTGGCGCTCTTTTCCGCAACATGCGGGAAATCTGGAGCGACGTGGCGGTGGAGGATCTTCAAACCGCCCGGAACGATAACGTGGTGTTCATGAGCTGCATGCTTTCGCTGACGTCGCGAGCCACTGGTGCAACAATCATACAGCCGTTTGCCGAAGTCTTGCGCTTCAAGGATGACCGACTGATCGAAGGCACGCCGTTTTACTATGACACCGGCGAGATACTGGCGATCCTGCGCTGAGCATACCGCGAAACCATTCAGCGGTCGCGGCTCAGCCCCTTCTCTTCCAACTCGGCGAGATAGGCGGCCCAGCGTGCGTCCTTCTCATGACCCAGCGTATGCAGGTAGTTCCAGGTGAAGATACCGGTGTCGTGGAAATCGTCGAAGGTGATGCGCACGGCATAGTTGCCGACCGGCTCGATCTTCAGGATCGCCACATTGCGCTTGCCGGGAACGGTGACGCGCTGTTCGGGCGAATGGCCCTGCACCTCGGCCGATGGCGAGGCGACCCGCAGAAGCTCGGCCGGCAACTCGAACGGCTGATGTCCCGGAAAGGTCACGGAAAGCAGCTTGCGATCTTTCGAGACCCTGAGTTCCTTCGGCGCTGTCATGGTGGTGGATCCTGCGGAGAACCGCCCTTCCCTACGCCGCTTCGTGTCGAGGGAAAAGGCCGCATCGAAAGTTCCGACATGATCTGTCGGCGTCGGAATGTTACCGGAGATCGCGAGCTGATATCTTGAATGGCAAGTTGGCTCGTATCACATAGCTATATATAACGAAGCCGTTCACGGCCACGGGAAGCGTACAGCATGGATATGATCGATCCTTTCGGTCGCACGATCACCTACCTGCGCGTGTCGGTTACGGACCGCTGCGATTTTCGCTGCACTTATTGCATGGCCGAGGACATGACGTTCCTGCCCAAGAAGGACCTGCTGTCGCTGGAAGAGCTCGACCGGCTCTGCACGGTCTTCGTCGAAAAGGGCGTACGCAAGCTCCGCCTCACCGGCGGTGAGCCGCTGGTGCGCAAGAACATCATGCATCTGGTGCGCCAGCTTTCGCGGCATCTCGAGAGCGGTGCGCTGGACGAGCTGACGCTGACCACCAATGGATCGCAGCTTTCCCGCTTTGCCGCCGAGCTCGCCGACTGCGGCGTCAAACGCATTAACGTCTCGCTCGATACTCTCGATGCCGACAAATTTCGACAGATCACCCGCTGGGGCAATCTGGACAAGGTCATGGATGGCATCGACGCCGCGCAGGCGGCCGGGCTGAAGGTAAAGCTCAACGCTGTGGCGTTGAAGGACTTCAATGACGCCGAATTGCCGGACATGCTACGCTGGGCGCATGGCCGCGGCATGGATCTGACGGTCATCGAAACCATGCCGATGGGCGAGATCGATGCCGACCGCACCGATCAGTATTTGCCGCTGTCGCTGCTGCGTGCAGCACTCGAGCGCCAATTCACGCTGAGCGATATTCCCTACAAGACCGGTGGCCCGGCCCGCTACGTCCATGTCGCCGAGACCGGCGGGCGGCTGGGCTTCATCACGCCGATGACGCATAATTTCTGCGAAAGCTGCAACCGGGTCCGGCTGACCTGTACCGGCACCCTTTACATGTGCCTCGGCCAGGAAGATGCCGCAGACCTGCGCGCGCCACTGCGCGCGTCGGAAGGCAACGAGCTGGTCGCCGATGCCATCGACGAAGCAATCGACCGCAAGCCCAAAGGCCATGACTTCATCATCGATCGCCGCACCAACCGTCCGTCGGTGTCGCGGCATATGAGCGTCACCGGCGGCTGATTTTTAGCCGATTTCGTGCAAGAACAATCGCCTTGGTATCAGCGCGAGGCAAGGCGTGCAGCGGTTTCTTGCAGTCCTGACGTTTTTCGGAGTGATGGCGGGGACCATGGCAGTTGCCGCGTCATTTACCTATACGAACGAGCGCTTCGGTACCGTCTGCACCTTTCCGGATGAAATCTTCACTCTTCGCCAGCCTGAGCCGGATAATGGCGATGGACAGCAATGGCTCACCGCCGATGGCGCCAGCCTGATCTGTTCGGGTATCCTCAATATCGATGATGACACCCCGAAAGCCTTCCTCTCCGCCGAGAGGGCCAGCAAGGAACCTGGCTACAGGATCACCTACAGCAAGACCGGCAAGGACTGGGCGGTGCTGTCGGGCATCAAAGGCGGGAACATCTTCTACGAACGCCGCCTGTTCGGAAAAGATGGTGTCATCCGCACGGTCTGGATCGACTATCCGCCAGCCCTGAAATCGAAATACGACCCGCTCGTCGGTGCCATCGCCGGCAGCCTCAGGGGGCCGTGAGCATCCGGCCCGTCTCGACGTATTCGCAGCCTATTGTTTTTTGCTGATGAATTAAGGCTGACGCGTGTAGACGTACTGCACGGCGAGCCATTTCCTGCCGCTGCCATTGGCCTGGAGGAAGTGTTGCTCGGCCACTTCGTGATTGTCGCCGTCCCTGGAAATGATGAAATCGGAGGCCGTGAATCGCCCTTCGACCTCGGGCCCGAAGCCGACGAAACCAAGCGGCTCGAAAAGCAGTGAAATCTTGCCGTCCTCCTCGCCACCAAAACTCCAGGCGGGCATGATCCCTGCCGGGAAACGGGTGTCCATGGAGACATACTTCCAGCGGCCCTCCACCCGGTCATAGCTCAAATAGGCTATCCGCTGGAAGTCCGGGATTTTCGACCCGGGCGCCGGGCGCATCACCTCCTGCATGAAGGGGCCGATCATCGTACGTTCGGCCACCAGCCCGGTCATCACGATCGGCTGCGCACCGGGGGTTGGCCAGATCGTGTTGACGACGTTCCATTTCCCGATGCGGCGAGCGAGCTCATTCGCTTCGTGACCCGGCGTGGACATCCGTTCGACTGCCGACGCCGAAGCGCCGTTCTCGGCCAACGCAGACGCTATCGCCATGAAGATGACCGCCAGTGCAGAAGAGAACCGGAAAGCCGACGAAACGTGCCGCCTGCTTCCTGTGCCAAGCCTGTCCGCATTGCCTCGTGCATTCGTCATGGACCACCTCCCCAGACAAGATCAGAAGCCTACAATGACCAATTTGGCGACTCTTGCCGAGCAAATTGATCTCGTCGAGAATTCTCCTCGAGCGGCAGTGTGATCGATTTGCCATCCGAACCGAACCTTTAAAAGGGCACCTTTCGGGGTCACACCAGAAAAGGTCTTGTCCGCAAACGGTCACCGGATTACCGCAAGCCCATTCGGGCCTAGCCTCTGCTCTGGAGCGGTTCTTCGCCCAGTGGGGGAATACGATATGCGCAAACTCATTCTTTCTCTTGCATTGCTCAGCCTCGCGGCCCTGCCCGCGGCGGCCCAGTCGATCGGCGGCACCTATGCCGTGGCCGGCACCAATTTCGATGGGTCGTCCTATGGTGGCGACGCGACGATCACGCTGACCAGCGAGACGACCTGCACAATCCATTGGGAGACAGGCGGCTCGTCCTCGGACGGCATCTGCATGCGCAACGACGATGCCTTCTCCGCCAGTTATGTCATGGGCAAGGCGGTCGGTCTTGTCGTCTACAGAGTGCAGGACGACGGCTCGCTGCGTGGCCTGTGGACGATTGCCGGCAAGGAAGGCAACGGCACCGAGGTACTGACGCCCAAATAAGCCCTGCCGCTCTTGCGCGACAGATGTTACGGGCCATAGAAAGGCTGTGGCCCAGCCCTTTGACGTTGCTGTTTTGCGGGTGCCTGATAGACGCTTGCTGCAGGACTCACCCGGTAATCTGCCTTGCCTCTTTCGCCAAACCTGCGCGGCGCGTTGTTCATGATGGTGGCCATGGCTGGTTTCACCGTCAACGACGCTATCACGAAATTCTCGTCGGAATCGATGAACATGGCGCAGGTCATGCTGATCCGCGGCGCCTTCGCTTCGCTTTTCGTTGGCCTGCTTGCGTGGCAACGCGGCGCGCTTGCCCGGCCAGGCTCGATGCTGCAGCCGACCGTTGCGCTGCGCGTTGCCAGCGAGGCCGGCGCCACGGTGTCGTTCCTGGTTGCTCTGGCGCAGCTTCCGATCGCCAATGTCTCCGCCGTGCTGCAGGCGCTGCCGCTGGCAGTGACGATGGGCGCAGCGCTTGTGTTCAACGAGGGCGTCGGCTGGCGGCGCTGGCTGGCTATTGCCGTCGGTTTTGCCGGCGTGCTGATCATCGTGCGGCCGGGCTTCGAAGGGTTCAGCGTCTTTTCTCTGCTGGCGCTGGCCAGCGTGGCATGCTGTGCGGTGCGCGATCTCGCCACCAAGCGGATACCGCAGGCAATTCCGACATTGCTGGTGTCGAGCGCCACCGCCCTTGCCATGACGTTTCTGGGCGCGGCATTGCTTTCACCGATGGGCGGTTGGACACCGATGACAGGACAAAGCACGGCGTTCCTGGCGCTGGCGGCAGTGCTCGTGCTCATCGGCTACCACTTCATCATCACGGCGATGCGGGTGGGCGATATCTCCTTCATCGCGCCGTTCCGCTACACCGCCCTGCTCTGGTCGATCCTGCTTGGCTTCACGATCTTCGGCGATGTCCCGGATCTGCCGATGATCGTCGGTGCCACGATCATCATCGCCTCAGGCCTCTATGCACTCTACCGCGAACGGATCGTCGGCCGGCGAAAAACAGCCGCCGAAAGCACTGGACCGGACATGGCGCCGGACGGCATATAGGGTGACTGTCGACGACCGTCCGATTTGAAAACTGGATTTTGGTCATTGGGTCTAGGCAGCAAACGATGGGCCGACATATCGCAGGGATCATTCTGGCCGGCGGCCGATCGAGCCGGATGGGTGGCGGCGACAAGACCCTGCTTGCGCTTGGCGACGGCACCCTGCTCGACCGTGTCGTTTCGCGCCTTGGCCCGCAGGTCGGCCCGCTTGCGCTAAACGCCAATGGCGATCCGACACGATTTGCCGCGACGGGGCTTCCGGTGCTTGCCGATACCGTCAAAGGTTATGCCGGACCGCTTGCCGGGATACTGACCGGCCTCGAATGGGCTTCCGACGCGGCCTGCCAAGCGCTGGTCACGGCTGCCGGCGATACGCCTTTCCTGCCCAAGGACATGGTCGAGCGGCTGCTCGCGGCAGCCTATGCGCGCCCGGGCTCTATCGCGGTCTCCTGTTCCGGCGGAAAACGGCATCCGACCTTTGCACTCTGGCCGCTAGGGTTAGATCAGGCCTTGCGACAATTTCTCGTCGAGGAAGACAACCGGCGCGTTGCGGCGTTCATCGACCGGCACGGTTTTGTCGAGGTGGAATTTCCCATCCTGAAATTCGGCGGAGCCGAGATCGATCCGTTCTTCAACATCAACACTCCCGACGACCTTGCCCAGGCCGCACATCTGTTGCAGAGCATCGAGCCATGAAAAGACGTATCTTTGGCATCACCGGCTGGAAGAACTCCGGCAAGACGACATTGACCGAAAAGCTGGTGGCCGAGCTCGTCCGGCGCGGCTGGAAAGTGTCGACGGTAAAACACGCCCATCATGATTTCGACATCGACAAACCCGGAGCGGACAGCTTTCGCCACCGGCAGGCGGGAGCGATGGAGGTCGCGGTCGTGTCGGGCAGGCGCTGGGCGCTGATGCACGAATTGCGCGGCGAGGACGAGCCGACGCTGGACGCGATCCTGTCACGGCTGGCACCCTCCGACATCGTGCTGGTCGAGGGTTACAAGCGCGAGGCGCACAAGAAAATCGAGACGCGACGGCTCGAGGCCAAGGACCAGACACCGCTCTCTGCAGCCGATCCACACATTGTCGCTATCGCGTCCGACTTCCACATTGTCGGCGAAGACCTGCCGGCCTTCGATCTCGACGACACGAATTCGATCGCTGACTTCATCGAGCGCGCCACCGGCCTGACGCGCTGAGATCGCGGCCGCAGGGGGTTCCGGCCACTTTCTCTCCATTTAGGCGTTTGACCCAGCGTCACCGTTTTCTGAACATGACCTTCCCTCAAGCGACGGTTTTTGCAGTTGCTTTTTCTTGGGAAACAATGGGAGTATCGCGCCAGCGGGCGGTCAAAAGCACCGCCCACAGAGCCGTTCGGGAACGACGGCCGGGACCAACAGAGAGGACCATTATGCGTATTGCACTGCGTATCGCGCTCGCCGCTTCGGCTGCGCTGCTGACGCTTGGCGTTGCCCAGGCCCAGGAAAAAACCTTGAGGATCGGTACCGAGGGAGCGTATCCGCCATTCAACAACCTCACCGCCGACGGCCAACTCGTGGGCTTTGATATCGACATCGCCAAGGCGCTGTGCGACGAGATGAAGGTGAAGTGCACCTTCGTCGCGCAGGACTGGGACGGCATCATTCCAGCCCTTCAGGCAGGCAAGTTCGACGCCATCGTCGCGTCGATGTCGATCACGCCGGAACGCGCCGAGAAGGTCGACTTCACCCACAAATATTACAATACGCCGCCGGCGATCGCCGCGCCCAAGGACACCGACATCAAGGGTGTCACCAAGGAAGATTTGGCCGGCAAGACGATCGGCGTGCAGGCGTCCACCACGCATTTCAACTATTCGACCAAGACTTATACCGACAGCACCGTCAAGCCGTACCCGACCGCACAGGAATACCAGCTCGATCTGGCCAATGGCCGGCTCGATGCCGCCAATGACGACATCGTCGTGCTGCAGCAATGGCTGGATTCGCCGGACGGCGCCTGCTGCAAGCTGGTCGGCACAATCAAGCCGGTCATCGAAATCCACGGTCCGGGCGCCGGCATTGCCGTGCGCAAGGGCGAGACCGACCTGGTCAACCAGTTCAATGCGGCAATCGACGCCATCCGAGCAAACGGAAAGTACAAGGAAATCAACGACAAATACTTCAAATATGACGTTTATGGCGGCGAGTCCTGATCGACCGACATACGAGGACTTGAACGGCGGGAGATTCCCGCCGTTCTTATAAGGATGCCGCGCACGAGGGGTGACGCGGCACGGGTCTCAAAGAGCCTCAAGGAGAACAGGCAGGCGGATGCAGAGCGCACTGACGCTTCTCAGTTGGGGACCCGAAGGCTGGCTCGACGACATCGCCGCGGGTGTGTTTGTCACAGTATGTCTTGCGCTGGCCACTCTGCCCTTCGGGCTGACGCTCGGCTTTTTCGTGGCGCTGGCCAAACAGTCGGAAGAGCCGTCGCTGAGACTGGCCGGGAACATCTACACCACGATTTTTCGCGGAATACCCGAGCTGCTCACGCTGTTTCTGATCTTCTTCGGCATCCCATTGATCCTGCAGTACATTGTCCGCCTAGTGAGCCCTGGAACGTCCGCCGACGTCAACAGTTTCGTCGCCGGCATGATCGCGCTCTGCTTCATTTTCTCCTCTTATTCCAGCGAGGTGTTTTTATCCGCCTTCCGCGCCATTCCAAAAGGGCAATATGAGGGAGGCTATTCGGTTGGCCTGTCCAGCGGCCAGACGATGCGGCTGATCGTGCTGCCGCAGTTGATCCGCATCGCATTACCCGGACTTGCCAATCTCTGGCTTATCCTGCTCAAGGACACCGCGCTCGTCTCGGCCGTTGGCCTCAACGAGATCCTCAGGCAGAGCGGGGTTGCCGCGCGCGTCACCAAGCATGCCTTCCTGTTTTACGGTTTTGCCGGCCTGATCTATCTCCTGCTGGCGATCGTCTCCTCCTTCGGCATCAATGCGATCGAACGAGCGGTCGGCGGCAGCGAGGTCAAGAGATGAGCCTGGCCACCGACACGCTGAAGGTCGACCGGCCGCCGCCGCCCGCACGCGGCTGGTCGCGTCAACGCATCCTCGGCCATGTCCTGGTCGGCCTGTGGATCGCTCTCGGCATTGGCATGGTCGTCTACCTGGTCGCTGCGTGGAACCCGGAGTTCTTCCAGAAATATGCACCCGGCTACATATCCGGCCTCGGCATCACCCTGTTGCTGGTTGCCATCTCGATTGTGCTTGGCGCGATCCTGTCGGTGCCGATCGCCTATGCACGCATGTCGAAGAACCCGATCCTTTCGGGGTTCGCCTATGCCTATGTCTATTTCTTTCGCGGCACGCCGCTGTTGGCGCAGACCTTCCTGGTCTACTATGGGGTCGGCTCCTTCCGGCCGGAGCTCGAGATGGTCGGACTGTGGGGCTTCTTCCGCGAAGCGTTCAACTGCGCGATCTTCGCCTTTTCGCTGAATACGGCCGCGTACCAGGCCGAGATTTTGCGTGGCGCAATCGAGAGCGTGCCGAGGGGCCAGTGGGAAGGTGCCGCCTCGCTCGGCCTGCACAAACTGCAGACGATGTGGAAGATCATCCTGCCGCAGGCGCTGATCGTCGCGTTGCGCCCGTATGGCAACGAGATCATCCTGATGATCAAGGGCTCGGCAATCGTCGCCATCATCACGGTCTACGATTTGATGGGCATCACCCGGCTCACCTATGCGCGCACCTTCGACTTTCAGTCGTACATCTGGGCGGCGATCATCTATCTGATCATCGTGGAAACATTGCGCCACGGCGTCGAGTGGATCGAACGGCGCATCACCATCCATCTGCACCGCTGACTCCCATCGCCTTGCCTGATCCGGTAAGAAGACCGCAAAGCAGGCTACTAAGGGATTCGAAAACATGGCTTCGGTGGCATTTCTTGGTCTTGGCGTCATGGGCTATTCGATGGCCGGACATCTCAAGAACAAGGGCGGTCACGACGTCACCGTCTACAACCGCACCAGGGCCAAGGCCGAGCAGTGGGTTGCCCAGCATGGTGGCAGCTTCGCCGCGACACCAGCCGAGGCGGCCGCGGGCAAGGACTTCGTCTTTTCCTGCGTCGGCAATGACGACGATCTGCGCTCGGTGACGACCGGTGCCGAAGGCGCCTTCAATTCCGTGAAGAAAGGCGCCATCTTCATCGACAACACCACGGCATCGGCGGAGGTCGCGCGCGAACTGGCGCAGCAGTCGCAAGCGCTCGGGTTTGCGTTCCTCGACGCCCCGGTCTCCGGCGGCCAGGCAGGCGCCGAGAACGGCATGCTGACCGTGATGGTCGGCGGCGAGCCCGACGCCTTCGACAGGGCCAAGCCAGTCATAGATGCTTATGCCCGCATGGTCGGATTGATGGGACCGGCCGGGGCTGGCCAGCTCACCAAGATGATCAACCAGATCTGCATCGCCGGCCTCGTTCAGGGCCTGGCCGAGGGCATCCATTTCGGCAAGAAGGCAGGGCTCGACATCGAAAAGGTCATCGAGGTGATTTCCAAGGGTGCGGCCGGTTCCTGGCAGATGGAGAACCGGCACAAGACGATGAATGCCGGCAAATATGATTTCGGCTTCGCCGTCGACTGGATGCGCAAGGATCTTGGCATCTGCCTCGCCGAGGCCGACCGCAACGGCGCCAAACTGCCGGTGACGGCACTTGTCGACCAGTTCTACAAGGACGTGCAGGCGATGGGCGGCAAGCGCTGGGACACGTCCTCGCTGCTGGCGCGGCTGGAGAAATAGGACTTCACCGTGGCCGAGCTTTCGCCTCAATCCAGCGCCGATGAAATCGTTGCTCATCTGCGCTCGATCGCCTCGGAGGAAAATCGGCTTGGCATGCTGCGCTACGGCATCAAGATCGAACGTGCGCTCGGTATCTCGCATGGCGTGCAGCGGCAGATTGCCAAGAAAATCAAGCGCAACCATGAGCGTGCCTTTGAGCTTTGGCAGACAGGCATCATGGAGGCGCAGTTCATCGCTTCCGTGACAGCCGATCCGGAGCGGTTCTCCGCCGCGGATGCAAGACGATGGGCGGCGACTTTCGACTCGTGGGATATCGTCGACGGGGTCTCCGATCTCTTTGTCGATACGGATTGCTGGAAGGAATTGATCGCCGAATTCGCGGTCGACGAACGGGAATTCGTTCGACGCACGGCTTTTGCGATGATGGCCTGGTCGGTAGTCCACCGGAAGAAGGAACCCAAGACGACCTTCCTCGAATTCCTGTCGATCATCGAAGCGCATGCGACCGACGGCCGCAATTTTGTGAAGAAGGCCGTGAACTGGGCGCTTCGTTCGATCGGCAAGCGATCGATGAATTTGCACGGCCCTGCCCTTGCCGTGGCGCTAAAACTGGCGGCCTCGACAGACAGGACCGCACGCTGGATCGGCAAGGACGCCGTGAAGGAACTTTCCGATGCCAAGACGCTCGAGCGGCTCGCCGCCAGAAAAGCTTGACCTGAGCGAAGTGCGCTTCACGGAGGTGAAGCAATCGACGCGCGCCGATTTCGAAAACCTGTTCGAGCAACCCGGCGGGCTGGTGTATGGCTTGGCGCAATCTCGACCGCCGCGAGCATGTCGAGAACGACGAGAAGAAACGCGCGATGATGACGCTGATCGACGCCGGCACGCCGGTCGGCATTGTCGCCCAGATCGATGGCCGGACCGTCGGCTGGTGCTCGATTGCGCCGCGCGAGACCTACCGCAAGCTGTCACGGCAGCAGGACGATAGCGAGATGGGCATCTGGTCGATCGTCTGCTTCTATGTACCGAGAGCGCTGCGCGGCGGCGGGCTGGCAAGCGCATTGCTCGACGCGGCCATCGATCACGCCTTTGCCAAAGGCGCCAGGACGATCGAAGCCTATCCGGTCGACCAGGCGTCGCCGAGCTACAGCTTTATGGGTTTTCGGGACACGTTCGCCGCCCGCGGCTTTCGCGAGATCGGCATGACCGGCTCGCGCCGGCATGTGATGCGGCTTGAACGTTGACCTGTGGGCAGCGGCGGTTTTACTTGATGTCACCGGCAGCAAGGTCAAGGCTCAACAGTGGAGCAGCAATGAGCAACCGTCTCAAATCAGGAGCGATCCTGGCGGCCGCGGTGTTCGTGTCCATTGTGGCAGACAGCGCTTGCGCCGGGACGATGCATATTTTCTGGAAGGATCTGCGCCCGGCGACCCAGGCAGCCGCCGAAAGCGTCGGACTGCCAATGATTGCGGCCAAAATGCCGGATCATGGCGAGACGCTCTCACTCAACTTGCAGGACAAGACCGTGCAGCTCGCGGGCTATGCGCTGCCGGTCGATCGCGACGGTGATCTCGTCTACCAATTCCTGCTGGTGCCGTGGACGGGAGCCTGCAGCCACATGCCGACGCCGCCGCCCAACCAGATCGTCCTCGTCACGCCTGCACACCCTTACAGGATGTCCGAGGCCTACCAGCCGGTTTCGGTGACCGGCGCATTACGGCCGGGCATGGAGAAGAGCCAGCTTTTCATCCTTGACGGCGTCAGCGTCATCCAGTCGGGCTACACCGTGCGCAAGGCCGAGGTGGTCAATGTCGACACCGTGCCGGACACGATCACGCTGCCGGTCAACTCGCCCTGGAGTTTCCTCAACAAAAAGAAGAACTAAACAGAAGAATCTCAGGCGGCGTTCGCGCCGGACTCCTTGTCGAGCATCATGTAATCCAGCGGCATCTCGGTCGTGTATTTGATCTGCTCCATGGCGAAGGAAGACGACACGTCGCGGATCTCGATCTTGGCGATCAGCCGCTTGTAGAAGGCGTCGTAGGCGGCGATATCGGGCACCACGACGCGCAAGAGATAGTCGACGTCGCCGCTCATGCGATAGAATTCGACCACTTCCGGGAATTCCTGGATGACCTCCGAAAAGCGCCGCAGCCATTCATGGCTGTGCGAATTGGTGCGGATCGAGACGAACACCGTGACCCGCACATTGACCTTTTCATGATCGAGGATGGCGACGCGCCGCTTGATGACGCCCTCTTCCTCGAGCTTCTGGATGCGCCGCCAGCACGGCGTCGTCGACAGGCCCACCTTCTTGGCGACGTCGGCGACTGCAAGCGTCGCATCCTCCTGCAGGAGGCGGAGAATTTTTCTATCAAGGCGGTCCATTGGGTGCTCCCCTGATGCAAGTCGTCCAAGTGCGCAGCGGCCTTGGCACAACGACATGCATAAAAACAAGAATTTAACGCGCGTCCCCTCATGCGCGACGCGCTTCGAGGAATGGATTACCATAATCCCTCTTGTTCGAGCCTATTACAAGAAAGAAATTCTGCCGCACAGTACGAAAGCGAGTGATTTCTTGCTGGATGCCTAGCCGAGGCGATAGCGGATTTCCGATCTCAGAAATGGCAGCAAATCCATTTCAAACCATGGATTGCGCTTCAGCCAGCCGGTGTTGCGCCAGGACGGGTGCGGCAGCGGCAGGACTTTCGGGTCGGTCGCCGCCGCCCAGATGGCACGCCAATCCATGACCGTTTCCGTCAGCGAGGGACGGCGCGCCGCGCCCATATGCCAGCTTTGCGCGTAGATGCCGATCGTCAGCACCATATCGACTTGCGGCATCAGCGCCATCAGCGATGTGCGCCATGCCGGCGCACATTCGCGGCGCGGCGGCAGGTCGGCGCCCCTGGCGTCCTGACCGGGAAAGCAAAAGCCCATCGGCACGATGGCGAATTTGTCCGTGTCGTAAAATTCCTCGCTGCCGACGCCCAGCCAGCTTCGCAGCCGGTCGCCGGAGGCGTCGGTGAACGGCATCCCTGTAATGTGAACCTTGGTACCCGGCGCCTGGCTGGCGATCAGGATACGCGCACTCGAAGATGGCCTGAGCACGGGCCGCGGTTGGTGCGGCAGCGGCCTGGCGGCCGGGTTATCGACGCAGATGCGGCAGGCGCGTACCCTCGCCGCCAAGGCTTCCAGCTCTTCGCTCATTCGGAACTCGTTGTCAGGCGGCGGCACTCGGCCGGCTGGAGATTTCCCGATGCCAGCGCAGCACGTTGGTGCACTCTTCGGGTACCTTGATGCGAGCCGGCTTCATGAAGTCGATGGCGACCAGCCCGGTGATGTCGGCGATCGAATAGGCATCGCCGGCGATGAATTCCCTGCCGGCGAGCTCAGTGTCCAGAAATCTCAGGAATTCGATCGCCTTCGGCTTGTTGGCCTCGCCCCATTCGGGGATTTGCGGGATCTCCCATTCCCTCATTGCGGGGTGGATGTGCCGGAACGCCGCGGCGACGCAGCCGAACAGATTGAACTCCACACGTCTTTGCCACATCTCGACGATCGCCTTGCCGAGCGCGCCACGCCCGAACAAAGCCGGCTCGGGGTGCAGTTCCTCGAAGTAACGACAGATTGCGACGGATTCGGTGATGACTGTGCCGTCGTCGAGCTCGAGCACCGGCAGACGCTTCAGCGGATTGCGCGAGCTGACCGGCTGCTCTTTGTGCTCCAGCGCGCCCATGTCGACGGGCATCAGCGGAACCTGAAGTCCCTTTTCGGCCAGAAAAATCCGAACCCGACGTGGATTGGGCGCGCGCCCGCCGTCGAACAGCTTCATCTCTATCCTCCTCGTCCGTCTCGACGAACTATAGGCGACAGCTCACCAGAAGCGAAAAATTTCGCGCAAGGCGTCGCCGATCGACGCCAAGGTACCGTGCTTTCTTTCGACCAGCTCATGGCCGTGGCTCTCGCGCCAGTTCTTCGGCTCGTCGAAAGTTCCGCCCCAGATGCCGGCTTTGCCCGCGCGCGCAGCAGCTTCCTCGGTCTCGAAATCGCCAAAGGCGACCGCCCAGCCGGCCTCGACCTGCGCGCGGTTGAGATCCTTGCCGCCGGCCTTGCAGTCGCCGAGCAGCCTGCCGTAGCGGTCGCGCTGCCAGCCGCTGCAGGAGACGGCTTTGCCGGCGATCAACCGCACCAGGGACTGCCGCGCGAGCTTGCCGCAGGGATAGTCGGCACCGTCCTTGCGGCAGATCTGCGAATATTCCGGCGCATCGATGCCGCGCATGCGGATACGCTCGCCGCCGAGCGTGATGCTATCGCCGTCATTGACGGTGGCCGCGCCCTCCGTCTTGCGCGTCTCGATCCGGTCGAGGCGCGCCGCCAGGAGGATCGCCAGGCCGAGCACGATGAGTGTCAGCCCATAGTCCATTAGTCGGCGCCACAGGCTTCGCGGACGTGGCGCATAGTATCGCTGGCGCGGCCATCGCGACCACGAACGGCTCATATGGCAAACCGTTGGTTAATCATTCGAACGTAGCTTAACGATTTGAAATTGCTGCCCGTGTAAATTGAAGACTTCATGCCCCTGCAACGCTCGACCACGGCGGACAAGTTTATTGTGGACCGCAGGAAACGCCATCGCAACAGCGATGTCGCGCGCGCGGTGCGCAAGACGCGCGACCGTCTTTCGCAGCAAGCCGGAAATCCCGACTTCGACCGCGAGCTGTTGAAGCTCCACGCGCTTTCGATGACCGGCGGCGTGATCGTCCTTCCGCTGCTCGTTCTGGCAACGGCCGCGGCAGGCTTGCTCGCGGGCATCGGCAAGGAGATCGGCGTCTGGGCGCTGTTCACATTCATCTGCTATACCATCGTTGCATTCATGGCCAAACGCGTCACTCAAGCGTCCGAGCTCAACCCGCTGGAAACGCATAGGGATTTCCTGATCGGCCATTTTCTGTGCGGGCTTGGCTGGGCTTGGTTCGCATGGCTCGGCTGCGAAACTTGCCAAATGGATCAGTTCCAGGTCGCCAAGGCGGTGGTGCTGCTGCTCGCCATGTCGGCAACCGCGATCCTGGCATCGTCCCTTCGCGGTGCGCTGTTGGCGACCTTCGCCCTCCCGGTCGCCATCTATGCCTATGCCAGTGCAAAATTATGGATGCCGGTCGAAGTGATCATGGCCGGGTTGCTGATCTCGTCGCTGCCGTTCTTCGCCTATGTGGCGCGCCAGCTCAACCGTTCCTCGCTGATGCTGTTTTCGTTCCGCTCCGAAAAGGATGCGCTGATCGCCGAAGTGGAGACGGCGAAATCGATGTCGGACGAGGCACGGCGGCGGGCGGAAGACGCCAATCTGGCGAAATCGCGTTTCCTGGCCTCGATGAGCCACGAACTGCGCACGCCGCTCAACGCCATTCTCGGCTTTTCCGAAGTAATGGCCAACGAGGTGCTCGGCCCGATGAGCAACCCGACATATCGCGACTATGCCCGTGACGTGCACGACTCCGGACAGCATCTGCTCGACCTGATCAACGAAATCCTCGACCTGTCGCGCATCGAAGCGGGCCGTTATCAGCTCAATGAGGAGCCGATGATGCTGCTTTCCGTCGTCGAGGATTGCTGCCACATGATGGAGTTGAAGGCGCGCAACAAGGACATCCGCATCGTCCAGGATTTCGAAAACGCCTTGCCGCGCCTGTTTGCCGACGAACGCGCGGTGCGGCAGATTGTGCTCAACCTCTTGTCCAATGCCATCAAGTTCACCGCGACCGGCGGCGAAATCCGCGTGCGCGTCGGCTGGACGGCGGGCGGCGGGCAATATCTCTCCGTCAAGGACAATGGGCCGGGCATACCGGAAGACGAGATTCCGATCGTGCTCTCGGCCTTCGGCCAGGGCTCGATCGCCATCAAGAGCGCCGAACAGGGTACAGGGCTTGGCCTGCCGATCGTGCAAGGCCTGCTGGCCATGCATGGCGGCGAATTCCAGCTCCATTCCAGGCTGCGCGAAGGGACCGAGGCGATCGCCATCTTCCCGCTGAGCCGGGTGATGGAGGAACTGCCGGCGCTGCCGACCAAGGCGGTTGCTTCACGCCGCCGCTGAATGCTACCCGCCGACCGCGGCTGCCATGCCGGAGCTGGTCAGCGCGGCCGCCTTGACCAGGCCGGCGGCAAGCGCCGCCCCTACCCCCTCCCCTTGACTGACGCCCAGATCGAGCAGCGGGCGAAGGCCGAGGCGCTCGGCGGCCTTGGAATGACCAGGCTCCGGCGACAGGCTTGCGAGCAGACAATGATCGAGCGCGGCGGGGTTGGCGGTATGTAGGACGCCAGCGGCCGCAGTTACCGCAAACCCATCGAGCAGCACCGGGATCTTCTGCATCCGCGCCGCCAGAATGGCGCCGCAGATCGCTGCGAATTCCCGTCCACCGACCCGGCGCAGCGCTTCCAGCGGGTCCTTGAGGCTCGCGCCGTGAAACGCGATCGCGGCATCGACTAGCTCCGCCTTGCACCTTTGCATCGCCGTGTCGGCCCCTGATCCAGGGCCGACCCAGTCGGCGCCGGTGCCGCCGAACAGTGCCGTGCAAAGGGCCGCGGCGACAGTCGAATTGCCAACGCCGAGATCGCCAAGGCAAAGCAGGTCGGTGCCGCCGGCAATCGCCTCCATGCCGAAGGCCATGGTGGCGGCGCAACCGCGCTCGTCCAGTGCCGCATCCTCGGTGATGTCGGCTGTCGGAATGTGCAGAGCCAGATCGAACACCTTCAAGCCGAGATCGTTGGCGATGCAGATCTGGTTGATCGCTGCGCCGCCGGCGGCGCAGAGCTCGACTGCATTTGCCGTAGCGGCGGCGGGGCGCGGCGAAATGCCGTGGCGGGTGACGCCATGATTGCCGGCAAAGATCGCCACCAATGGTCGCGTCACCGCCGGCGGCGCGCGACCGCTCCAGCCGGCGAGCCAGGCGGCGATGTCCTCGATGCGGCCAAGCGAGCCTTCGGGCTTGTCTGCCTTGGCAAACAACTGGCGCACCCGGGTGTTGGCAGCCATATCTGCCGGCGGCAGGCTCACCAGGAGGTCGCGAAAATCGTCGAAGGGCAGTGCGCTGGTCATGTCGATGGCAATCGTCCTTGTGAATTGGTGAGCGGCATAGCCGCCTTGGCGGGCCGACACAACCTCGGCACAACTTCGAGGTATTGACGCGAAAGCACCTGCTGGCGGCGCATCCCGGAGGGCTTGCATTGACTTTGTCGTTGCACCATGTGGAGGCTAGCCAAGGAAATCCTTATGACGGCCATTGAATCCCCGTGCATCCTGGTCTGCTCGATCGATATGAAAACCGGCTTCTGTTTCGGTTGCGGCCGCACGCGCGAGGAAATCGCAGCCTGGATCGACATGACCCCGCAAACCCGCCGCAGCGTCATGGCCGAGCTCCCGGCAAGGCTGGAAACGGTCGAGCGACGCCCCCGCCGGGAAACCCGTCGCAGCCGCATGGCACGCGAACGCGACGCCCTCTCGTGAACCGGCCGCACAGATGAACCGACTGCTGTGGATTCTGATCGTCGCGATCGGGGCAGGTGTACTCCTGCTCATGCTCAACGATTCCGCCGGCAGTACATTCGGCATTGAGAATTACGATTTCAGCCAGTTGATCTGGCTTGGCGCTTTAGCGGCACTCGTCGGCGCCGGCCTGCTCAGATCGGGCAGGCCGTTGGGCACCATGGCCCGCAGCCTCGGCGCCTGGGGCGCCATCGTGCTGGCGCTGATCGCCGGCTATCAGTACCGCTATGAGTTGCAGGATTTCGCCAGCCGCGTCACCGCGGGCCTTGTTCCCGGCAGTCCGCTGGCGCTGGGCGTGGAAGAAGGCCATGCCACCGTCACCCTGGACAAGGCCGGCAGCGGCCATTTCGAAGCGCGCGTCACGATCAACGGCACGCCGATCCTGACGGTTGTCGATACCGGCGCGACCAGCACAGTGCTGACCGCCGAGGACGCTCTGGCGGCCGGGTTCAATTCGGCGGCTCTCCACTTCACCATCCCGATCTCGACCGCCAACGGCATGACGCGCGCAGCGTCGGTGCGAAGCGACGAACTGTCGATCGGCGGCATCGTGCGCAAGGACATGCCCATCATGATCGCCGCACCCGGCACCCTCGGTCAGAGCCTGCTCGGCATGAATTTCATTAGCTCGCTGTCGGGTTTCGACGTGCGCGGCGACCGCATGATCTTGCGGGATTGAGTTTGCTCAGGCCGCCTCTGCGGTCCTGCCGAAATCGACCTCGGCGAAGGCTGACTTCAGCACCTCCGGTCCGGCACCCGGCCGTGTCGCCTCGGTGGAGAGGATCTGCCGGTAGCGGCGTGCACCAGGCAGGCCGTGAAACAGCCCGACCATGTGCCGGGTGACATGCCCGAGCCGTCCACCCTGTTCGATATGGCGTGCTGCATAGTTCGCCATGGCGTCGATCAGCGCGGCAAAGTCGAACAACTCAGCTGTGCTGCCGTAAAACGCGGCATCCATGCCGGTCAGTATCCCTGGCGTGTGATAGGCAGCGCGGCCGAGCATGGCGCCATCGACATGGTCGAGATGCGTCAGCGCTTCTGCGAGAGATTGAATGCCGCCGTTGATGCCGATGAATTTGTTTTGTTTTCTGGCTTTCAGCCGATAGACGCGGTCATAGTCGAGCGGGGGGATGTCACGATTTTCCTTTGGGCTCAGTCCTTCCAGCCAGGCCTTGCGGGCGTGCACCCACAGCGCGTCGGCGCCAGTCGCGAAAACACCATCGGCCAACGCATCGAGTGCCGGTTCCGGATCCTGCTCATCGACGCCGATGCGGCACTTGACGGTAACCGGTATTTTCACCGCCGCCTTCATCGCCGCAACGCAATCTGCGACGAGCACAGGCGCCTTCATCAGGCAGGCTCCGAAGGTGCCCGACTGGACGCGGTCGGACGGGCAGCCGACATTGAGGTTGATTTCATCATAGCCGAAGGCTTCGCCGATGCGCGCCGCCTCGGCCAGCTTTCCCGGATCGGCGCCGCCGAGTTGCAGCGCCACCGGATGTTCGCTGTCGTCGAAGCCAAGCAGCCGCTCGCGTGCGCCGTGGATGACCGCATCGGCCACCACCATCTCGGTGTAGAGCAGCGCCTCGCGCGTCAGCTGGCGATGGAAGAACCGGCAGTGCCGGTCCGTCCAGTCCATCATCGGCGCAATAGCGAAGCGCCGAGATACGCCAATCTGCGATTTCCTTACTTTTTCCACTACTTAGGCCTTCTCAATCATTTTTACGCTTGTCTCGTTTCATCCGATTTTGTATCGTTTCTCGCGAAAGGTACAACAAATGTTGTACCGTCAAAGGGCATGTTGTACCGATATGGGCACCATTGTGAAGCGCTCACGCAAGGATGGCTCTGTAGCATGGCTCGCACAGATTGTCATAAAGCGCGGCGGCAAGATCATTCTGCGTGAGAACAAAACCTTCGAACGCCGATTAACCGCTTCCGCCTGGCTCAGCCAACGTGAAGAGCATCTTGGGCAGCCCGAAGCCTTGGAATCGGAACTGCAAACCAAGTCGAACGGCAACCGGGTACCAACACTCGCGGACGCGATAGATCGCTACATTCGCGAAAGCAACAAGAAGATCGGCCGCACGAAGGGCCAGGTACTCAAGAGCATCAAGGGCTTCGATATCGCCGACAAGGCGTGCGCCTCGATCACGAGCACCGACATAGTCGCATTCGCGCGCGCGAAGCTCGAGACGGGCGTTCAGCCGCAGACCGTCTCCAACTATCTTTCCCATCTGGGCGCGGTATTCGCCATAGCGCGTCCTGCCTGGAACTACCCGCTTGACCGGCAAGCCATGCAAGACGCCTGGATCGTTGCGGACAGGCTCGGGCTAACAACAAAAAGCCGAGAACGCGACCGTCGTCCAACACTCGTCGAACTCGAAAAGCTCATGAAGCATTTCGAGGAGCGGTCAACCGCGAGACCGTCGTCCATTCCAATGCACCGGATCATTGCCTTCGCCATCTTCTCAACCCGCCGGCAAGAGGAGATCATTCGGATAGCCTGGAAAGATCTGGACAAGGAGGGTCATCGCGTCCTCGTACGCGACATGAAAAATCCGGGTCAGAAAATTGGGAACGATGTTTGGTGCGACCTGCAGGAGGAAGCATTGGCGATAGTCGAAGCCATGCCCAAGGTTGCGGAACAAATCTTCCCGTACACGACCGACGCGATCGGCGCATCTTTCACGCTGGCCTGCAAGCTCCTGGAGATCGAGGACCTTCGTTTTCATGACTTGCGGCACGACGGCGTTTCAAGATTGTTCGAGCTCGGCCTAAACATCCCAAGGGTCGCCTCAAATTCCGGACACCGATCTTGGACATCCCTCAAGCGCTACACGCACTTGCGGCAAACAGGAGATAAGTACGACGGTTGGAAATGGCTGGCAGAGGTGACGAAGAAGGACCCCACCCTGAAACTCGTGCGACACGGCCAAATCCCACGCCGACGGCGTTCCGACCGGAACAACGGTAGCGGTCAGCAACAGCGATGAAGGCCGATAAGACGCCCAATCAGGCTCTGCTTGCGGCCTGGGCGCCATGTCAGCGACCCTGCCGAGCGAGACACCACCCTACGACTATTGTGGATCACGGTTGGTCACGCTTCGATCCAATTTCCCCTGAATGATAGATTTGCAAGTTTGCCGCCGTCGCACGACGGATGATAGATCGCAAATATAGCCAGCGACCTCCGAGGGCGTGTCGGCGAGACATTCGCCCTTCCCTGCCCCACCACCGCGCCCTCGATTTCGCGTCATTGCATAATTTGACGACCTGCTGAGCGCCGGAGATATCGGCAATCGCCGCTAGGGTCAGGACCCATTAATTTGTTGAGTTGATCTCTGTTGGGTGATTCAAGGTGGCAGGAGGTGCCGCCTTGAGTGATTTGC